>CAXBQJ010000187.1:0-1572 GCA_963977775.1 uncultured bacterium | reverse complement strand
GCCAGTGATTACTTTTCCTCTTAAAGTTTGCCAATCAAGACATCCTTCACCAGTAATTACTAAATCAGCTTTAGCAATTTCATTATTCAAATCAAATGCTTCACTTACTAATTCAAGTCCACTTACTCTTGTTGCTCCAAGGGCAAGTAGTGCAAAACCTATGCCACCACCAGCACCAGCTCCAAGCATTAATGCTGCATCTTTATTGTCTTTTCTTCTTGGAGTATTTTTTGCAATTTCTGCATTTCTTTTTTCTAATTCTTCAATTAATTCTTTTGCTGCACCTTTTTGTTCCCCAAAACCTTTAGCAGCACCTCTATTTCCTAGCAGTAAAACATCAACATCTGTTGCAACAATGAGATCAATATTTTCCAAATCCTTACTTGAAACTGTTTCTAAAATTGCTTTACCCGCATCAATACTTGCCGTTCCCCCAACGCCTACAAAAATAGATTCAAATCCTTCATTGATGGCAATATTTATTAATTCCCCAATTCCTTTTGAAGTGTATTTTTCAGGAGTTTTAGGAAATTTTGTTATGAGTTGAGGACCCACTATCAAATGTGATTCTATGTAGGCAGTTTTTCCCACAGTAAGAATTGGTGCGTTTATTTTGGTTCCTTCTAATCCAGTTACTTCGTAACTTTTTTTGCTTCCCCCAAAACCAAAGGACATGGCGTCTAGAAATCCTGGTCCACCATCACTCATTGGGGCTAATAAAAAATCTGCTTTACTATTTTTTTCCCAACCAGTTTTGATTGCTAAAGCAGCTTCAGCAGCCGTTAAAGTTCCTGTGAAACAATCTGGAGCAATGACTATGCGCACCTCGCAAACTTTAGTCAATCATGAAACGATAGAGATATGGCACCAACTTGGACTGAACCTTCACCAACACCATTACTACATTTACTAGGTTCTTTATCTGATTCAAACACGGAAAAAGGTGTTGAATGCCCTGGAGAATTACCAAAAGCATCTTCACCAGATTTAGTTGCAAGAGCTTTTGCTGCAAAAGAAAAATTGGGAGAACGACTTTTTGTTTTAGGACATCACTATCAAAGAGATGAAGTTATTCAATTTGCAGATACCACAGGTGATTCTTTTAAATTAGCTAAAGATGCAGCTGCCAGACCAAATGCTGATTACATTGTTTTTTGTGGTGTGCATTTTATGGCAGAAAGTGCAGATATTTTAACTTCGGATTTACAAAATGTTATTTTGCCAGATTTAGCAGCAGGTTGTTCTATGGCAGATATGGCAGAAATTTCTCAAGTTGAATCTTGTTGGAATGTTTTAGAAGATTTAGGAATTTCAAATTCAACTATTCCTGTGGTCTATATGAATTCAACGGCAGCTATTAAAGGATTTACCGGTAAAAATGGTGGCACAGTTTGTACATCATCTAATGCACAAAGAGCATTAGAGTGGGCATTTTCCAAAGGTGAAAGAGTTTTATTTTTACCTGATCAACATTTGGGTAGAAATACTGCAGTTATGAAATTAGGTTTTAAAAAACAAGATTGTGTTGTCTATGATCCAAGAAAACCACGAGGTGGATTAACTGATTTAGAA
>CAXBQJ010000186.1:0-1607 GCA_963977775.1 uncultured bacterium | reverse complement strand
TTTGATGATCGCTCCCTTGAAGGAGATGCAACTCAAGACTTTAATGGCGTAAAAGTTGTAGTGGACAAAATGAGTGTTCCATATCTAAATGGTGCAACTATTGATTTTGTGGACACAATTGAAAAACAAGGTTTCACAATCGATAATCCAAATGCAGGCGGATCTTGTGCCTGTGGCGATTCTTTCCACTAATTCACTTTTCATCGGTTAATTAGTAGTCTTACTTCCCGTGTCACTAAATATTGCAATCACGGGTTCAATTGCTACTGATCACTTGATGCGTTTTCCTGGAAAATTTACTGACTCATTAGTTGCAGACAAATTAGATCACGTTTCACTTTCTTTTCTTGTTGAGGATTTACAAATCAGAAGAGGTGGAGTTGGGGCAAACGTTGCATTCTCAATGGGAAAACTTGGACTTCGACCAATTTTAGTTGGAGCAGTTGGAAAAGATTTTGCTGATTACAGATCTTGGTTAGAAAGACATAATGTTGACTGCGAATCGATTCATTACAGTCACGATAAACACACAGCACGATTTGTTTGCACCACAGATGACGCAGCTAATCAAATAGCATCTTTTTATCCAGGAGCAATGAGTGAATCAAATTTAATTGAACTAGGACCTGTTATTAAAAGAGTTGGAAAAATTGATTTTGTTTTCATTGGTCCAAGTGATCCTGAAGCAATGCTTAAACACACAGAGGAAGCAAAACAAAGAAAAATAGATTTCATAGCTGATCCATCTCAACAAATGGCCAGAATGGATGGTAAAGATATTGCTCAATTAATTGAAGGAGCAACTTATCTATTTATGAATGAATATGAATCAAGTTTAATTGAGAAAAAAGTTGGCTGGAACACCGATGAATTAATGAAAAGAGTTGGCACAGTTGTGACAACTTTAGGTGCAAAAGGTGCAAGAGTTCAAAGTAAAAATGAAGTTATTGCAACAGTTGCTTGTCCTCCAGAAACCGAAAGAATTGATCCAACAGGAGTAGGAGATTCATTTAGAGCAGGTTATTTAGCTGCTTATTCTTGGGGATTAAAACCAGAACGTTGCGCACAAGTTGGTTCAATGCTTGCAACCTATGTAATTGAAACAGTTGGAACTCAAGAATATTTCTTTAAAAATGAAGAATTTGTTTCACGTTTTGAAAACTTTTATGGAAAAGATCCTGCAGCAGAAATAAAACCTTTTTTAATTAAATAATTAAATGCCAAAAGATATTGGGCCTTCTCTTTGGAATTTTCCCAAGTTAGAAGATATGCCTAAAAATGATCTAGTCATTTTAGGTGCTGATTTAGAACCTGAAACATTAATTGATTCTTATAAGCATGCAATATTTCCTATGCATGTTGAAGTTGAAGGTAAAACTGAAATTGGTTGGTGGTCACCTTTAAAGAGAGGAGTTTTGCCACTTGATCAAATGCTCTAAAACCTCAACCACTTTATGCTTAGCTATCAAATAACGCGGTCCAGTTTTGCCTGATACCCAAATCTTCAGGTAATGCTCGCCATCCACACGATGCCATTGGATGTCTTTCCAACGTATGGGCATGGATTCAGTACCCTGGCGGATACCGGTATAGAGCAAGAACTCCAC
>CAXBQJ010000185.1:0-1627 GCA_963977775.1 uncultured bacterium | reverse complement strand
GATCTCGACCAATATCGTGAGAGTTCATCGCTTCACTAAGTGCAATATAAGTATTGGCATCAAATCTTCGTGCTAATTTTTCCGCGTGATGATCTAAATAGGACTCAATCGCAAATCTGCCATCTGAATAAGGATCTTCGCCGTCTTGATTATCTCTTCCAAATCGCACATCTAGTTCAGTTTCTGATCGATAAGTTAATTGTGCGAATCTGCGAGCAATTCCTAATCCAACATGTGGGCCATCTCCAGCCTTTGCCTCGTAATAATCCCCACCGCGCCATTTTGGATCAGATTTAATTGCAGAAATTTGGGCAGATTGTGTAGCAATTTGATCAGCAGATGATCTTGGTGCAGATGCAATAACAAATGCCGAATTAATTCGATTTGGATATTCAACTGCCCACTCCAAAACTCTCATACCGCCCATTGAGCCACCCATAATTGATGCCCATTTTTCAATTTTTAAATAATCTGTTAAACGTTTTTCAATATCTACTTGATCAGAAACTGTGACGCGAGGAAAAGTTGAACCCCATCTATCTCCATTTGGGGCAAGAGAAGAAGGTCCTGTTGTTCCTTGACAGCCTCCTAAAACATTTGCACAAACCACAAACCATTCATTTGTATTAATTGCTAAACCAGGACCAATAAGTCCGTCCCACCAACCTCTTGTTAAATGACCATCTGTATCTAAACCTGCGGCGTGAGAATCACCTGTTAGAGCATGTTCAATATAAATTGCATTAGAAGAATTGGAATTTAATTTTCCAAAAGTTTCATAGGCAACTTTTACTTCGGGTAATGAGCCACCAAGTTCTAATTCAATTGCACCTAATTCAACAAATTTTCTTTGTCCAGGATGATCTCCTTCCTGCCACGCACCCGTGACAGGAGGAGGTCCTGAATATGAAATTGCCATATTTAATTAATTAAGCACCCTTAGCTGCTCTAAAACCTGCATCAAGATCAGCAAAAATATCGTTGATATTTTCAATTTGAAAGTCTGTAAGATTATTTATGAGTTCTTCCGACTTAGCACAATTTTCTATATTCAATTTGAAATCATCAATTTCATATGTTAATTTTATTTTTTCTTCTTTTACCGTTTTTAATATAACTAACCATAGCTACAGATATTTTATATTTATTGGCTGGTAAAGAAAAAGCCTCATAAACTCACAAAGTCTTATGATTTTCCTTTATGTAAGTTCTCAATAATTATTAAACGCTGGTAGGCTAATTACAACAACAAGTTGTTGTTGTTCCTTTTCTTTGCTTGCCCAAAGAAAAGGAACAAAAGAAAAAGAGAACAACCCATCATGGAAAGGTTACAAAGACATTCCAGGAAAAGTTCTTAGTAAATTAAAATCAGGAGCAGTCAAAAGAAATATTTTATTTGAAATAGCATGTCTTCTTGGGTATGCCGAAAAAACAAATAAAATACCAGTTATAATTGATAATCATGAGACCGTTTTTGAGTCTGGTGCTATATTAATTTTTTTAGCTAAAAAAAATAATTTTAAATTTTATCCTCAAAAATTTGAAAAAAACATTAATGAATGGTTAATGGTTCAGGTAAGCTTTGTTGGTCCGATGTTAGGTCAACTTCATTATTTTTACAAATTTA
>CAXBQJ010000184.1:0-1628 GCA_963977775.1 uncultured bacterium | reverse complement strand
TGTTTATTTAGAAGCCTCTGCAACAGGTCTTGCCGTGATTGCTGGTAATTCGGGAGGAGCACCTGATGCTGTTATCGAAGGTGTCACTGGATATGTCATGGACTCGTCATTAAAAAATGAACTTGCAGAGAAAATAATTTATTTGTTAAAAAATCCTGAAATTAGGGCTCGATTAGGAAAACAAGGACGATCTTGGATAGAAAAACAATGGCAGTGGCCATCAAGACATCTGCAATTAAGGAAATTACTCTCAGTTCAATGATGAACTGAAATTCCTCCACTTATTTAATAAATTGAGAGTTGCACCACTTGCAATGCTTCCCTTTGCTCTAGCAAAGCCTAAGTTCATTGCATCATCAAAATTAAGATTTTGATTGTCATAGGCGATGATTGCAGCTGCAGCATTTATACATATTGCATCTTGAAGTGAATTACTTGAATCAGGATTAAAAGAATCCACAATTAATTTTGCATTTGTTTGAGCATCAGCACCCAGTAAATCATCAATAGATACTTTTTTCACACCAATCGAAGTTGCATCAAAAATAAATTCTTTTACTGTGGAACTGCGAGCATCCCAAATTTGTGTTGGACCACAAATAGATATTTCATCTAAACCTTCAAGTCCTCGCACTACCAATGCCTTGATATCTCTATTAAGTAGTGATTGAGCAATTAGTGGAGCCATATTTAGATTGGAGACACCAACAACTTGTGCTTTTGGATAGGAAGGGTTTGATAAAGGTCCCAAGAAGTTAAAAACTGTGGTGGTCGCTAAAGATTTTCTAGCGGCAGCCACATTTTTCATGGAAGGATGAAATGTGGGAGCAAAACAAAAAGTTATACCAATTTGCTGAAAACAACTTAAAACTTGATCTTTAGTTAGATTTACAGAAATTCCTAATGCTTCTAATACATCAGCAGAACCAGATTTACTTGATGCAGCTCGATTCCCATGTTTTACAACAGGAATCCCACAACTTGCCACAACAATAGCTGCTGCAGTTGAAATATTTACTGTTCCTAATCCGTCTCCACCAGTGCCACAAGTATCTACTGCTTCTCTATTTATTTCTAATTGTTGTGCGTGATCAAGCATTACTTGGACAAAGGAAGTTATTTCTTCTGCTGATTCACCTTTACTTTTTAAACCTAAAAGAAATTTTTTAATTTCTTCATCACTTGCTTTACCATCCATCACCTGGTTCATAGCCCAAATAGATTGAGAAGGATTTAAATTTTGCTTTTTCTCTAAAGTATTTAAGATTTCCGTCCAGGAAATCACGGTATTCATTTGACTTGTATTGCGGTGTTGTCCACGCGACGCAATAACGTGGTTGCAACCTCTGTGAGCACGACTGGATCAATTGGCATTGGCACAACGCCCTCTGCTTTTGACCAAGTTGCAAGCCATGCATCTTGTGATCTTTGAATTAAAACGATTATTGGTGGAACATCTATTTCTGAAGATTGTGATGATATTCGTAGTAATCCACCACATATAGTAGTGGGATGCCCTGGACGTGTATATGATATGCTAAGAAGACAACGTATTGATGGAAGAAATGTGAAAATATTAGTAATGGATGAAGCCGATGAAATGCTATCACAAGGATTTTTGGAACAAA
>CAXBQJ010000183.1:0-1686 GCA_963977775.1 uncultured bacterium | reverse complement strand
TCTTACTGCTATTTCTGTTTTTCCATATCCCACATCTCCTGCAATTACACGATCCATAGGAACACTTTTTTCCATATCTTTTTTTACATCTTCAATGCAAGAAAGTTGATCCGGTGTTTCAACGTAAGCAAAAGCATCTTCTAATTCTCTTTGCCACGGAGTGTCTGGTGAAAATGAAAAACCTTTGGAAGCTTGTCTTGCAGCATAAAGTCTTATCAATTCTGCTGCGATTTGTTTAACAGCTTTTCTTGCTCTGCCTTTTGTTTTTTCCCAATCAATTCCACCTAATTTGTTTAAAGTTGGTATATCAGCACCAATAAATTTAGTTATTTGATCTAGCTGATCTGTTGGAACAAATAATCGATCTGCTGGCTGACCACGTTTAGATGATGCGTATTCAATAACTAGATATTCTCTAGTTGAATTTCCAACACTTCTACTTGTCATTTCAACATATTTACCAACTCCGTGTTGTTCATGAACAACAAAATCTCCTGGATTAAGTGATAAAACATCGATTGTATTTTTTCTTTTTGTGGGAAGTTTTGAAACTTCTTTCATGCTTGCTTTTGAACCAACTATGTCTGTATCTGTAATTACAAGAATTTTTTGTTCTGGAAGAGAAAACCCATGCGATAAATCTGAAACTATTAAATTAACAATATTTTTTGTTAAATACTCAGTAGTTATTTTTGCAGCAATGTCAGCACCCGAAAGTTGCTCTAAATAGCGCTGCATTGATCCAGCACCCGCTGAAGTTATAACAATTAGCCATCCAAGACTTAATTTGTTTCTCAATTCAGTAATTAAATGAGTGAAATCTCCTCTAAACCCTTCAATTATTTTTGCTTTCAAATCAAGAAGATCAAAATCATCTTCCACAACTTGTCCAATAAAAGGACTAACTTGCCACCACTTTAAATCATTTTTTACTGCAGACTTTTCAACAGTTGCTAAATCTCTAAACCCACCTTGTGCCACATCTTGAGGTATTTCTCCTCCATGAACTGAATTTGACCAAGCTGCATTTAAAAATTCTTCACTTGTTTTTAAAACTTCTAAAGCTCTGGTTTTAACTTTCTCAGCATCACTTAATAAAACAACGCTATTTTTGGAAAATAGATCGGTGAATAATTGAAGTTCACCAAGTGGAATAAATTCTTCATTTAAGTAAGGCTCGTAACAAGCTGGAGCCCATAAACCATCTGGTGCAATATCTAAACTTCTTTGGTCAGAAACTAAAAATTGTCTTACCTCTTCTATTTCGTCACCAAAAAAATCAACTCTCAATGGATGTTCATTTCCAGGAACAAAAATGTCTAGAATTCCACCCCTAACTGCAATTTGTCCTCTTCTTTCCACCATTTCAACACGTTCATACCCAATTTCTACTAACTTTTTTACAGCTTCTCCTAAATCAATTGAATCTCCAACTTTTAATTCCAATGGTTGAATTTCAGAAAGCGTTTGTAAAACGGGTTGCATCAAGGATCTAACTGGAGCAACAACTACATCAATTTTTTTGCCAACTCTAAATTGAGCCAGATTCTTTTGTCTTTGGAATTGCACGTTCCCCACTTGGTTTTCATTTTCTTGATCTTGACCTGGTTTACCTCTACGCCAACCTTGTCCTGCCATTTTTTTAACAATTCTGGGATTAGTTTTTCCAATTCCCCCCTGTAAAAT
>CAXBQJ010000182.1:0-1707 GCA_963977775.1 uncultured bacterium | reverse complement strand
AAGAAAACTGTGGTTTTAGATTCAAAAGGAAGACGCATAACCGATGAATACATAGAAAAATCTTTAAAAGATACAGAAGAATTCAGAAGACAGCTTTATGCAGGTCGTCCTTCTTTAACCAAAGAAGGAGTAACTTCACCACGAGTAACGGTAAGACTTTCACAAAAACTACACGAACAAGCTAAAAAGAAAGCTAAGAAAAAAGGGATTTCAGTTTCAGTTCTAACCAGACTTGCTTTAGAAAAATACTTAAAAGCAGGCTAATTTAAAACCCTAAATCTAGATCTTCTCTTCCCACATTAAAGGTATTAATGGGATGATCACTTGGAAAACCAAGAGATAACCCAACTATTAGTTTGTAATCTTTAGGTATTTCTAAATGATTTCTAACAGGACTTGCCCAAGTGGCTAATGCTCCTTGAGCACAAGTTCCTAAACCTTTGGAGTGAGCTGAAAGCATGATGGTTTGTAAGAAGATACCAGCATCTAATGCAGCATAAGCTTTCAATGATTTATGCACAAATAAAAACATCGCTACAGGGGCTCCAAAGAATTCAAAGTTTCTGCGCCAAGATAACTCTTTACCCTTTTTGTCATCTTTTTTTATCCCTAAAAAGTCATAAATGGCTTTGCCAGTCTTAACTCTTCTTTTTTGTAAAATGTGAGGATATTTAAAAATAGTTCTAAAGTCTCCATCAGGAAAACCTTTTCTAAACAGAACTAGTTTGATCTTTTGCCACAAATTGCCATTCATTAAAGGCCAAGCTTGATCAAATAGTTTCAAATAATCATTCTTAATAAGTTCTAACTTTTCCCCCGTTACTACTTTTAAGTAATAAGGATGAGTATTACTCCAGGACGGAGACCAAAGCCCATCCCTCAAAATCTCATCGAGAAGATTTTGAGGGATGGGATCTGGTTTAAAGTCTCTAATGCTTCTTCTTGATTTGTTTAGTTCAGAAAAGTCCATAAGTAAGGATTACCTTACTCGTGTTATCAAACCAATTGATTTATTACTGGAATTTGGTCAATTAAACCTTGTAATGTAGTAATGCCCCAATTCCAGGCTTGTTGAAGCAAATCATTTAGTTGACCAATTAGTCCATCAACTTCAGCATTACCTGTTGCCACATTAATACTTGGAGCAGCACTTGGAATATTTGTTAGAGTATTTGATAAATCTTGAGAAGCTTGATCAATAGAACTATTGCCACAGGCAACTAAACCAACAGATGTTATAGGAATTAAAGTAAGTAGTTTTTTAGTCATTTGTTATCATCTCTTTTCTTTAAAAATAGCTCCTTTTTTTAAATGTATGAGGCCAGATTAAATTTTGCAACTTATTACTAGATTTGTGGGTAAAAGGGCTTGAATTTGAGGCAAACTCTCGAGGAAAGGTTAGAGAAATAAAGGATTAAGCAATCTAATATGGATAAAAGATAAGTAAAACCTATTTACCTATCTTTTCTTGAAAAAAAAGGAAAATCTTAACAAATGGATGAAGCAACACTTATCAATATCTGGAATAACCAAAGAAAAAATATCGCAAAATCACAATTGGTATCAGTAATCATTATTACTGCTGTGGTCTATTTAATCGTCACAAACCAATTTGCTTCAACCACAGATGAGGTGCGCTTAGTAGCTCTTGCTGCAGTTGGCACTACAGGAATATTGTCTTTAATAAGCCAATTAGCCATCATTAGA
>CAXBQJ010000181.1:0-1775 GCA_963977775.1 uncultured bacterium | reverse complement strand
TCACCTTCATTATTTCCTGGAGTTGTAGTCGGAGCAATCCAATGATCGTCAATATGACTATCTGGAAATATGGATGTATAAAAGTTTGCAGCTTGTCTTGCTTGCCCGTTAAACCATAAACAAGTTACTAAATTCACTATCTAAGACTAGTGCTTTAGAGAATTCACTTAGATCTTGGGATTGTGAAAAACCATTTTATAATTTTCCAAGAAACAACAGCTAAAAATGCACATGCCAAAACCACAACATTTGTGATAAGTAGGTTTCCATCTTCCATGTATGGAATACGTGTGAAAACAAAACCTGCTAACCCACCAAAAATGGCAACTCTTGTGTTTTCTTTCATAACTGGCATCTAACCACACACTTGAATCTCTAGTAGCCTTAAACCATATGACTTCAGAATTTGATTGTGTCATCCTTGGTGGTGGTCATAATGGGTTAACCAGTGCCTGCTATCTAGCGAAAAATAATAAAAAAGTATTAATTTTAGAAGCACTTGATCAAGTTGGTGGTGCAGCAGTTTCAATCCAAGCTTTTAAAGGTAAAAAAGCTAATCTTTCCCGATATTCTTATCTTGTTTCTCTAATGCCCCAGCAAATAATAGATGAACTTGAGTTAAAACTAAATTTGATTTCACGCTCCATTGGCTCATACACCCCAACAAAAAATAATCTTGGACTTTTAATAGAAAGAAATATTGGCGAAAAAACTAAAGAATCTTTCTTAAAATTAACTGGTAATGACAAAGATTTCAAAGCTTGGATTGATTTTTATGCAAAGATCGAAAAAATTGCTCAAGCAATAGCTCCTACCCTGTTAAAACCCTTAATGAGTAAAGAAGATTTTAAAAAAATAGTTATTAGCGCCTCTGATGAAGAAACTTATAGATTACTTTTTGAAACACCCATAACCCTTGCTATTGAGAAATTATTTGAAAATGATGTCATAAGAGGTGTTGTTCTTACAGATGCCTTAATTGGAACTTTTACTGATGGCAGACAAGATCTCCTGGGAAATATTTGTTTTCTTTATCATTTGATCGGAAATGGTAATGGTGAATGGAAAGTTCCCGAAGGTGGAATGGGTCAGGTAAGTAATGCTTTGAAAGAAAAAGCATTAGAATTAGGTGTTGAAATTAGAACAAATTCTAAAGTAATAGAAGTTGAATCTAATGAAAAAAATGTCAAAGTACATTTTATTGATAAGAATAATCAACAATTAACAGCTCAAGCAGATTTTGTTTTAAGTAATCTTGCCCCGCAAGTTTTAAATAAATTAATGGGCAAATCCGATCATGATCAAACACAGGGTTGCCAAGTTAAAATTAATATGCTGTTACATAAATTGCCTAGATTAAAAACTGGAGAAGATCCAAATGTTGCATTTCGTGGCACACTTCATGTTAATGAAACTTTAACTGAATTGGATTCCTCATTTACTCAAGCTAGTAATGGTTTGGTTCCTGAAGTTTTACCTTCAGAAATTTATTGTCATACTCTTACTGATTCTTCAATTTTGTCCAAGGATTTAATTGATTTGGGATATCACACCATAACTCTTTTTGGTTTAAATACACCAGCTTCATTATTTGAAGAAAATAATCAAATTATGAGAGAAAAAGTTAAACAGAAATATCTAGAAGGTTTAAATAGTTTTTTTGTGGACAAAATTGAAGACTGTCTTGCTTTAGATGATGATCAAAAGCCTTGTATTGAAATTAAAACACCACTTGATTTAGAAGAATCTGTTTTTCTTCCTAAAGGAAATATTTT
>CAXBQJ010000180.1:0-1775 GCA_963977775.1 uncultured bacterium | reverse complement strand
TGCTTCATTTAAATTTTCAGCATATTTCCATTCACCGTCAATTAATATTGGGTGTTTATTATAACCTTTTAAACCACCTTTTTCAACGATATTAACAATACCATTAACTGGGTGAGGTAAAACATCTGTAACTTTTCCAATTTGTCCTGATGAACCATCATCTGTGGTAATAGTTAAAGTCGTTGATAATCTTCTTGCTTCTAGCATTCCAAATAATTTTTCAGCAGTAGATGCACCAATTACAAAATCAACGCGACAACCTCTTTTTGTTAAACTTTCTGCCAAACTAAATAACGGTGCAGCACCATATCCTCCGCCAACTAAAACACATGGGACAGGATTTTTTGGCAAACTAAATGGTTTACCTAATGGTCCAACTAAATTTATTGGATCATTTCTTTTTAAGTTAGCAATAAAATCTGTTCCAGGTCCATGAGGATCAACTACAATGTCGACTGTTCCACCATAAACTCCTCTATCATTAACCTGATAGATACTAAAAGCTCTTCTTAATATCAAAGAGCTTCTTTCATCACCTATTGCAACTGCTACAAAATTTCCTGGCTTAAATTCTTTTGGAATCTCTGCTGCTGTTGCAGTAATTAAGTGATATCGACCAACTTTTTTGTTATCAACAACAACTCCTTGATGAACAATTGGCATTAAGCACTTACTTTCATATTTTTTCTTAAATTGTTTATTTCTAATGCCCATTCTTGTAGGGATTTGACGGAAAAACCAGATTTTTGAAGAGCTTCAATACCTGCAATAGCTGCTTTTAAACCTTGAGAAGTAGTAATACATGGCACACCACGATCGGTTGCTGCAGTTCTTATTTGATAACCGTCTGTTCTTGGCCCAACTCCATATGGAGTGTTAACCACAAGATCAATTTCTCCATTGAGAATGGCTTGAACAGATGTAGTTTCTCCTTCAACAATTCCTAAATGATGCTTTCTTAATTGCTTCGAATCGATGCCATGCTGCTTAATAAATTCCGCGGTTCCTTTAGAGGCAAATAGATTAAAACCTAATTCTTTGAGTCTTTTAATTAAAGAAACCATTTGCTCTTTGTCTCTGTCGGCTACAGACACAAAAACATTTCCCTTTAAAGGTAATCCACCTGAGTATGCAGCACTTTGTGCTTTAGCAAAGGCGATACCAAAAGTTGAATCAATTCCCATTACCTCACCTGTTGATTTCATTTCAGGTCCAAGAATTGAATCAACTCCCCTAAATCTTCCAAAAGGCAATACAGCTTCCTTTACCGCAATTGGACTTCCCAAAATTGCATCTGCTCCATCACCAATTTCAGGTAATAATCCTTCTTTGCGCAAATTCTTAATAGAGGATCCAAGCATCACACGAGCACAAGCTTTAGCTAAAGATATTCCTGTTGCTTTGGAAACAAACGGAACCGTTCTCGAAGCTCTTGGATTTGCTTCTAAAACATATAAAGTATTTCCTGCTAAGGCATATTGCACATTCATTAATCCAATTACTCCAATACCAGTTCCTATTGCATATGTGCTTTCTCTAATTTGTTGGATATGTTCTTTAGTTAATGAAATTGGTGGAAGAGAACAAGCAGAATCACCTGAGTGAACTCCGGCTTCTTCGATGTGTTCCATAATGCCACCTAAAAACATTTCCTGACCATCAAATAAAGCATCAACGTCAATTTCAAGAGCATCATCTAAAAATCTATCCACTAAAACAGGATGTTCTGGATTTATTTGTGTTGCTTTTTCTATATATTTCAAAAGCATTTCTTC
>CAXBQJ010000179.1:0-1802 GCA_963977775.1 uncultured bacterium | reverse complement strand
ATTACAAATTCGTCTTGAACTTGCTGCTAAAACTAAACTTGATCTTGGCGAAATTGCTGCACCAGTTACTGCAGCTGTTGAAGGTGCCGCTGTTCCTGCAGAAGGTGGCGAAGGTGCTGCTGCAGCACCAGCTGCTCCTGCTGCTGAAACTAAAGAAGCACCTGCAGAAAAAGCAAAGAAATAATTAGGAAACCAAAACCAATAACAGTAAGGCTAAAAAAATGACTGACGCAGTTTGGTTAGTCGTTGGTTTAGGTAATCCTGGTTCAACTTATAAAAATACCCGTCACAATATTGGCGCAATGGTTGTTGAACATAGTGTTAAAGAGCTTGGGGAAAAGCTTTCTTTAAATAAGAAAACAAATTCCTATATTTGTGAAACAAAACTGGGGACAGTTAAAGTAATTTTTGCAAACCTTACAAGTTATATGAATGAATCTGGTGGACCAGTTAAATCTTTAATTAATTTTTTTAAAATTGATTTAAATAATTTAATTGTGTTGCATGATGAGTTGGATCTTGAATATGGAGACATTCGAATCAAACAAGGTGGCGGAGATAATGGCCATAATGGCTTGAAATCCATAAGAAATTCTTTAGATTCGGGAGAATTTATCAGAATTAGATTAGGAATTGGCCGACCTCCGGGACAAATGGATCCAGCTGATTTTGTATTAAAACCATTCAATTTCTTTGAAAAATCTAAATTAGAAGACTTCTTTCAAATGGGCAATAAAGCAATTTCTGATGTTTTAAATTATGGAGTTTTGCAAGCACAAAATTTGAATAACGGTTAAACATGTTAGAAGATTTAGAATTAGCTTCTCATTTAGCTCTAACTGCAAGTAATGCATTGGATACTTTCAAAAAAGAAAATCCAATTCCAAGTGAATTAAGTAAAAGAAAACAGTATGGCAAAGACGCGGATAAGTATTCTCATAATTTATTGATGAAAGAATTTGAAAAATATAGACCTGATGATTTAGTTTTGAGTGAAGAAGGCGAAGATCCAAAAAAAAGACTTGAATCTTCAAGATGTTGGATAATTGATCCTTTAGATGGAACTTTCTATTTTGCAAATGATAGAAAAGATTATGCAGTTCATATTGCATTATGGGAAAAAGTTTCGAATGAATTAAGTAAAATTTCTGTTGCCGTTGTGGGTATGCCTGCTTATGGAAAAATTTACACTTCAGCATCTGTAAAAAATGTTGATTCAGTAAATAAAATTCCCCGACTTTTGGTATCTGGTTCAAGACCACCATTGGAAATGCCAAAGATAATTGAACATTTTGATGAGAAATTTGGTGGGTTGGAAGTTAAAAGTGTTGGTTCAGTAGGAGCAAAAGTTGTACAAATTATTGAAGGAAATGCAGATTTTTATGTTCATACAACTGGATTTTATGAATGGGATTTAGCAGCACCACTTGCTATTGCCCATAAAGCAGGACTAGTGGTTTGTGATAAAAGAGGCGAAGAAATTAAATTAAATAAAGAAAATTTACGTGTTGAAAATGTGATTGTTTGTAAAAAAGAATTGTTGGAAGTGATTCTTCAGGCAGTTTCATGAGTTTAAACCATTTATTTCAAGAAGTAACAAAAAATCAAGTCTGGCAAAAAATAGTTCAAGCATTAGATTCTGAGACTACATATAAAATCGCTAGTCCAAATTCACTTTTCCCGATTATTACAAATTTAATAAATTCTGCAAATTCAACAACGGTTTTAGCGGTTACTTCTAATACAAGAGAAGCTGAAAATTTAGTTCATGATTTAAAACTTATTAACTCTGAACTATCGGT
>CAXBQJ010000178.1:0-1810 GCA_963977775.1 uncultured bacterium | reverse complement strand
TTTATGGCGAGTGTTGCCATCGCCATCAGTGTATGTTCTATATGCCCACCAACCTGGCCACTTAAGACCACGAACTTTGTTTTCTGTAAGTTGTGCTTCACTGTTGTCAATGAAGAGTAACGCAGTGCCAGGAGCAAAATGAGAATAACGAGAATTTTCATTTAATAGAAGTTCAGCAACTTCTTTAGGTGGAGTTCTACGAATAGCATTAGCAGCAGTTATTGTTCCAGATGAACCAGCATAAGGAACTGTTAGACGTAAAGATGTTGCAGAATCAATTGCGACAACAGTGTATTGTACACCACTCAATGAAAGAACATCACCTGCTTGAACATAATTTGCTGTTGTTCTGTTTGTAAAATCACCAGTAGTAGTTACTACTTGACTACCATTAGTAACGGTTAAATTATTTGCCAACGCTTTCGCGTCGATAGTTCCGAAAATTGCCATCGGTTTCCTCTATACAGTATTTGACTTTTCTAAAAGGTATTTATAAAAAAAGGGGATGCGAACATCCCCCAAATAAATTTGTTTGATTAAAAATCAATTCTCTTTTTGTTTCCTGAGTGCTGCTTGAGCTTGAAGAAGAACAAGGGAAAGAATTCCGTTTGATTTAATTTTTGGATTTGCGCCCATCGCTTCTGAAATGATTAGAAGGATTGATACAATTGTACCTTTGTTCGCAACCAAAAATGCGATTAATGCAGACATGATAATCTCCTTAAATAATAAGTTTATTTTTATTTAGCTGCTTTCTTTGCCATGTTAGTAGCAGAACCGAACATTACGTTCTGTGCTCTTGAACCATATTTAGATTTAAAAGTACTAAACTTTTTCTTCATTCCCTTAACAAATTTTTCTTTCTTGGCAGCTTCTGCTTTCGAAAGTTTCTTTTCATCAAGCTGTTCTGTTTCTTCCTTTACTGTTTTTTTATTTTTCTTTGGCGTTTTGGTTGCCATGTCCTGTGCATCTTTAGGTGGTTCTGGATCGTTGGGTGTAGCAATGTTTGGCATTACTTCAATTTGAACTTTACCAGACTTCACAGTTTTAGTTGGAATTTTTTTTTCTGTCTTATCTTTGGCATCTGATGCTTCAGTAACATCAATCATTTCCTTCACGGTTTTTTTTTTCTTCGAGCGAAGGATTTTAAAATCCTGCCCGTCAATTTCTCCATTATGATTAGCATCTATTTTTGATTGTCCGCCTTTCAGTGCCTCACTGTATGTTGATTCAGAACGATTTTGTTTTGAAGAATTACAGTCAGCATCACCATGTAAAGGACATGATGTTCCAGCTCCAGTGTGATTACACTTTCCCTTTCCCTCTACAACTACCTCTTCTGCTTTTACACAGTTGTTAACTTCTTTACCACCTTTTACTTTAGTACCAGATTTTCTGTATCCTTTCCAGCAAGATTTGAAACCATTATCATCCTTGCCATCCATTTTTACAGTTTTTTTTTCAGCCAAAGAATAGCTTTCATCCATATCGTCATCGTCATCATCATCGTCATCATCTTTATCTTTCTTTTTTGCTTCCTTTGCTTCTTCTAATCTTCTGTCTAGTGCTTCTTTAATTTTTTTGAAAGCACGAGATTTCTTCTTACCTTTTGACTCACCTTCGTCATCATCATCTTCTTCGTCTTTCCACCCTTCCTTCATTCCTTTTTTCTTTGCTTTTCCAGCATCATCTTCCTCGTCATCGTCATCATCGTCATCGTCATCATCGTCGTCATCATCGTCATCTTTAGAAGATTTTTTGCTATGCGATTCTTCCATTGCCTTTTTCTTTTTGGCTTTGGATTTCTTTG
>CAXBQJ010000177.1:0-1831 GCA_963977775.1 uncultured bacterium | reverse complement strand
CTATCAATACAATTGGGTGGAAAGAAATTATTTCAAATAAAGAGTTAGAAGTTTAGTATGGAAATAGTTGGAATTTTATTTTTAGTTTTTATCATTATGCTTTCAATCGGTTTACACGAAATTGGGCATATGGTGCCCGCAAAAAAATTTGGAGTTAAAGTCACTCAATACATGATTGGTTTTGGACCAACTATTTTTTCAAGAAAAAGTGGCGAAACCGAATATGGCCTAAAAGCAATTCCACTGGGTGGGTATGTACGCATGATTGGCATGATTCCACCGTCTAAAGATGGCCAAGAGGCAAAAGGCTTATTTGCTGATGTTGTAAACAGTGCCAGAAAACAAAGTATGGAAGAAATAAATCCGGGAGATGAAAACAAAGTTTTTTATAAACTAAGTGTTCCTAAAAAATTAGCGGTCATGATTGGTGGACCGTTCATGAACCTTATTTTAGCTTTCATATTTTTTTCAATTTCATTTACTGCAATTGGAATTCCAGTTGCAACTAATCAAATAAAACAAGTTGTCACATGTTTACCAAAAGATGTGGATGTTTTAGGTGACTGCTTAGTTGGAACTACTCCTTCACCTGCACTTGCTGCTGGTTTGAAAGAAAATGATCAAATCATCGAATTTGATGGCGTTAAAATAACCAATTGGGAAGAATTAGCACTTGCCATTCAAAAAAGTAAACCTGGAAATATCCCGATAAAAGTTTTGAGAAATAAAGAGTCCGTAACACTTTCTGCAAACATTGTTTTGGCAGAAAGACCAAATACAAATAGCGATAGAAACGAAAATAAAGCAAGCCCGTATTTGGGTATTTCACCTGCAATCATGATGGATAGGCAATCTATAGTTTCCGTTTTTGTTATTTTGAAAGATATTTCAGTTGGCACTTTTCAAGTAATAATGAATTTTCCAAATCGCGTTGCCCAATTATTTTCCTCTGCATTTTTAGGACAAGAAAGAGATCCTGAAGGTTTAGTGGGCATAGTTGGTGTAACTAGAGTCGGTGGTGAAATTGCCGCAGCAGATATTCCTGGTTTGTGGAGATTTGCCACGCTTTTAAATTTAGCTGCTGGATTAAATATGGCACTATTTTTATTTAATTTATTACCTTTATTACCTTTAGACGGTGGACATGTTGCCGGTGCAATTTATGAAGGCATAAGAAGACAATTTGCAAAACTAAGAGGCAAAGTAGATCCTGGCCCTGCAGATACCTCAAAGATGTTACCTGTTGCTTATTCTGTGGCAATTTTGTTAATAGGATTGTCAATGCTGCTTTTATATGTTGACATTGTAAATCCCATAAGACTTGGGGGATAAGATTTATTTATGTCTTCAATTAGTTTAGGAATGCCGCAACCGCCAGCCCCGGTGTTAGCTCCTCGCAGGAAAAGTCGAAAAATAACTTTAAAACATCATTCGCATCCATTAGAAATAGGTGGCGATGCACCTATTTCTGTTCAATCAATGTGTACAACTTTAACTGCAGATGTTAATTCAACTTTGCAACAAATAGCAGAATTAAATGCAAGTGGATGCCAAGTAGTTCGAGTTGCAGTACCAAGTCAAGATGATGCTGATGCTTTATCAGCAATTGCAAAAAAATCTCCAATTCCTGTAATTGCCGATATTCACTTTCAACCAAAATATGTATTTGCTGCCATAGATGCAGGTTGTGCTGGAGTTAGAGTAAATCCTGGAAATATAAAACAATTTGATGATCGCGTTGGCGAAATTGCTAAAGCTGCAAAAGATGCAGGTATACCAATTAGAATTGGAGTTAATGCTGGATCTTTAGATAAAAGACTTTTAGAAAAAT
>CAXBQJ010000176.1:0-1854 GCA_963977775.1 uncultured bacterium | reverse complement strand
AGAAGTTGAACAAGTGGAAGAAGCCATGGGTGAAAAAGCCGCAGGCAACTTAGATTTCGTCAGTAAAGTTAAAGGTGCAGCTAAAGCAGCACACAAAGCTTTGACTGGTGGTTCCGATGAAGATCAGTTGAAGAATCTTCAAAAGAAAATGGGTGTTCCACAAACAGGTCAGAAACCAGTTCAAAAAGAAGAAGTTGAACAGATTGATGAAAAATTTGAAGATTTAACACCATCTAAACATGGTAATTTTTCAGTAAAAAGTAAAGTTGATTCACCAAAAGAAGGTTTTCATAAAGGAGAACACGTTGGAATGGATACTTTGGTACACAAAGGAACTATTCAACATAAAGACCATTCAAAACCTACCAGATTTGAAGTTCATAATCATGTAAATCGTGGACTTACTTTTCAGACACATCATTCTGATGAAGAAAAACAAGCCATAAAACAACATTTGGTAAAGAACAAGTATGCAGGTAAAGCAACTCCGATTACGGAAGATGTTGAATCTGAATCCTTGATTGAAAATGTGGAAATGATTAATGAGGTTTCTCTTGGTGCCAAAATTAAAGCATATGCACATCACTCAGCTGCAGCATTTGACGATGGTGATGATGCTGAATCTGACCACCACCAAGCTCGTGCCGATAAAATTCATGCCCACATTTTGAAACATCATGGCGCTGAAGCAGCACACCACGCAGAAAAGGCAGCCAGTGCAGCGATTTTCGGTAACGGCAAATCAAAATCACATGGTGATAGTTTGTCTGGTGGATTAAGAGGTATGCACTCCAAGTCTGTAACAAAAGCAGGTAAAATTCCAAAGAATACACAATCAGCCATGAAGAACTCTGCAAAAGGCAGTTATGGTGACCGTGTTGTTGGTCCTAAAGGACATTTACCTGAAGAAGTTGAACAGATTGATGAATTAACAGGAAAAGGTAAGTTATCACAAATAGCTGATTATCACAAACAAAAGAGTGGTGAAGCTAAAGATAAAATGGAAAAAATTAGAAGTAGTAATAGAAAACTTCCTGTTCCATTCGAATTAACATCAAAAATTAGTGCTAAAGATAATGAAGCAAAATATCATTCTTCACAAGAAAAAAGAGCAAAAGCTCTAATGGGTAAGGGAGTAATGTCGAACATCTTAAAAAAGGTCAAGAACGAAGAAGTTGAGCAGATTGATGAACTATCTAAAGGCACACTTGGTTCATATGTTAAGAATGCCGCAAGGGATGTAGGAGCTTCTAGAAAACTTGCATCTGACTTTGAACATAATGCAAAAAGTGCAAGAAAACAAAGTATGAAAGATGCTAATACACGCCTTTCTGATAAGTTCAAAGACATCGCCGACAAACGACATAAAGGTATTAGTAAAGCAGTCGAGCGTTTAACTAAAGAAGAAGTTGATTATTTAATGAATCTTTTAGAAAAATGTTTAACACATGTAGCAAACGCTAAATCTAAAATTCCTATTGAAATTATTGTATTAGATGGTGGAGAAAACGAAAAAGAAACATTTAAAATTATCTCTAACATAAATTAAAAAGAAGTAACATGGCTCCCAGTAGAGCAATATTGGAATTTTTCTGAAATTAACAATTATGGAGTAAAACATTCTAAAGGAACACATTTATTGTTTTTAAACGATGACTGTTTTCTATCAGAAGATTTTTTCATAACAGAGCCTCCTTTGGCATATTCTTCTTTTCGTTTCTGACTGGGAGATTTAACAATTGGGCTTGGAGCTGCTGCCTTGTTAACAACGCCCCCACTCTTAAATTTTGTATGTGTTGGGCGAGCCAAAACCTTGTTGGCCTTGGCATCGATTTTTTCCTTGGATGACACTGA
>CAXBQJ010000175.1:0-1901 GCA_963977775.1 uncultured bacterium | reverse complement strand
AGTAATAACTGCTTTTGAGATTTCTTGGATACGATTTTTTGTAATTCTAAAAGCAGGACCAGATACCACCAAGGCAGCAATTACTTCATTCTGTGAATTTCGAACAGGTGCTGCAATTGCAATTAAACCTGATTCCATTTCTTCTAAAGCTATTGCAAAACCATTTTTTCTAACTCTTGAAAGTTCGGTTTCTAATTCTTGATAATTAGTAATAGTGTTTTCAGTAAACTTAATTAGATTTTTAGGTAAAACATTTTTTCGCTCCCTCTCATCAAGCCAAGCTGTTAAAACTTTTCCTGTGGCAGTGCAATAAGCCGGAACTCTTTGTCCAACCCAAGCTCTCATACTTAAAGCACTTGGCCCTGCTACTTGATCAACATATAAAACTTCAGAACCAGATAAAACTGCCAAATTTACAGTTTCACCAACTTTCGTAGCTAAATCTTGTGCAACAGGTTTTGCCAAAGAAACTGCATCAATTTGTGAACTTGCTGCTCCTGCAAGTTTTAGAATTCCTAAACCTAAACGAAATCTGCCACGTTCTCCAATTTGTTGCACTAAACCTCTTTTATCCAAAGCTTGAATAAGTCTTGAGGCAGTTGATTTGTGGACGTTTATTTCTTGAGCAAGTTCTGTAACACCAGCTTCCCCTTTTTTTGCCAAAACTTCTAAAAGTTCTAACGCTCGATCAACAGATTGCACGGGAGAATCAATGCGAATTTGCAAAGGACGAGACTTGTTGCTCATAGCGCAACGATAAAGCCTAATGGCCCGTTTTGACTAGAGGTCTTTTAATTTGGGAAAAGACACAGATATATATGGTCAATTTTGGGCCTATTGTGTAGATAGTTAGGCTGATTGTTGAAGACGACCACGAGGCCAAAAGCTTTACCTCGTCTGAAAGGGACAAGCAAAAACGTGTCTAGCAGTTTTGAAAATATTCCACTTGGCAATGCCCACATTCCTTCCCAATATGTTGACTCAGATCCAAATGAAACAAGTGAATGGCGCGACTCTTTAGAAGCAGCCGCAAAAAGTCAAGGAAATTCTCGCGCCAAATTTTTAATGTTAGAACTTTTAAGAAAATCAGCAGAACTTGGTTTGGAAGTTCCAACGATTGCAAGTACTGACTACATAAACACAATTTCTCCTGATCAAGAACCTTGGTTTCCAGGTGATGAATTTGTGGAAAGAAGAATTAGAGCTTTTATTAGATGGAATGCTGCAATCATGGTTCATCGTGCCCAAAAATATGGAGTCGGTGGACATATTTCTACTTATGCATCAAGTGCAAGTTTGTATGAAGTTGGTTTTAATCATTTCTTTAAAGGACACGATGCACCAGGTGGCGCAGATCAAATATTTTTTCAAGGACATGCATCTCCTGGAATGTATGCCAGAGCATTTTTAGAAGGACGATTAAGCGAAACACAATTAGATGGATTTAGACAAGAACTATCACATTCAGGTGGGGGACTTCCTTCTTATCCACATCCGCGACTTATGCCAAATTTTTGGCAATTTCCTACAGTTTCCATGGGACTTGGGCCATTAAATGCCG
The DNA here is from genome assembly GCA_963977775.1 of uncultured bacterium. Taxonomy (GTDB): domain Bacteria; phylum Actinomycetota; class Actinomycetes; order S36-B12; family UBA5976; genus ATZT02. The sequence goes on along the minus strand of CAXBQJ010000175.1, from coordinate 340 downwards.
TTTATCAAGCAAGATTTAATAGATATTTACATGCTCGCGGAATAAAAGATACTTCGCAACAAAGAGTCTGGGCATTTCTTGGAGATGGAGAAATGGATGAACCAGAATCGATTAGTGGAATATTACTTGCCGCAAGAGAAAAGTTAGATAATTTAACTTTTGTTGTTAACGCTAATTTACAAAGATTAGATGGACCCGTTCGCGGTAATGGACAAATTATTCAAGAGTTAGAGTCTTTATTTAAAGGGGCGGGTTGGAATGTCATTAAAGTTTTATGGGGCTCGGAGTGGGATAAAATTTTTAGCATGGATAAAAAACATCTACTGCTTAAACAATTTGC
>CAXBQJ010000174.1:0-1903 GCA_963977775.1 uncultured bacterium | reverse complement strand
GCTCTATCCAAACCAAGCTCTATAGCTTTTTTTGCAACAAGTCCTGCACCAATCATCACTTCTGGATTTGAAGTGTTTGTGCAAGAAGTTATGGCTGCGATAACCACAGCTCCATTTTTAAGTGTAATTTTTTCACCGTCTAAAGAGATTTCAATTTCTCTATCTATTTCTTTAGCATAATTTGGCAATACTTTATTAAAATTTTCTTTAGAATTTTTTAAACTAACGCGATCTTGTGGTCTTTTTGGTCCTGCAATACTTGGTTCAATTGTGGCTAAATCTAATTCAAGATATTCACTGAATCGAGGTTTGTGATTTGGATCAAGCCATATACCTTGCGCTTTAGCATAAGTTTCTACTAAAGCTAATTGGTCATTTGATCTACCTGTAAATTTTAAATATTCAATAGTTTGCTCATCTATTGGAAAAATTGCAACAGTTGATCCATATTCTGGACTCATATTTCCAATAGTTGCCCTATTGGCTAGTGGAACACTTGAACAACCTGCGCCATAAAATTCGACAAATTTTCCAACAACACCATGTTTTCTTAAAATTTCAGTAATAGTTAAAACTAAATCAGTAGCAGTTACACCCTCTTTTAATGAACCGGTTAATTTAAATCCCACAACTTTTGGAATTAACATGCTCACAGGTTGACCAAGCATTGCTGCTTCTGCTTCTATTCCACCAACTCCCCAACCTAAAACACCTAAACCATTTACCATGGTTGTGTGAGAATCTGTTCCCACAACTGTGTCTGGATAAACAATTCCATCTCTTTCAAAAACCACTCTTGCTAAATTTTCAATATTTACTTGATGAACAATTCCAGTTCCAGGTGGAACAACTTTAAATTCTGAAAAAGCACCTTGTCCCCAACGCAAGAATTGATATCTTTCTTCATTTCTTTGATATTCCAAATCAACATTTATTTGAAATGAATTATTTGAGCCAAATGAATCAGCGATGACAGAGTGATCAATAACTAATTCTGCTGGAGCTAGTGGATTCACTTTTTCTGGATTTCCACCCAAATCAATCATCGCTTCTCGCATGGTTGCTAAATCCACAATTGCTGGAACGCCCGTAAAATCTTGCATAATCACTCGAGCAGGAGTGTAAGGAATTTCAATACTTGGTTCAGCTTTTTCGTCCCAATTAGCTATTGCGTTTATGTGATCTTTGGTCACATTAATTCCATCTTCTTTTCTCAATAAATTTTCAAGTAAAATTTTTAAACTAAAAGGTAAAGTTTTAGCGCCAGGAACTTTGTTAATATCAAACATTTGACATGAACGGGAACCAAATTTTAGTTCTTGCTTTGAATCAAAAGTATTAATGCTCATTTATCCTCGCGAATTATTAATAATTAAAGACTATCAGTGCGATAAATTCAAAAATTAGGCTCTTGTGAAAATGGCCACAGACTCAAAATGGTGCGTCATGGGAAAGAAATCATAAGCATCCACTTTTACTAGTTTCCAACCTTTATCTTCAGCCACAGCAACATCTCGAGCCAATGATGCCGGGTCACAAGCAATATAGATAATTTTTGAGCGAGTTTTTTTGCAAATCTCTTTCATAACTTTTACTCCAGCTCCTGATCGTGGAGGGTCAAGAACTACTAAATCAAATTTTTCAGAATTACTAAAAATCCACTTATCTACTTTTTGGCTCAAACACTTTACTTTAAATTCTTTCAGGTTTGCCAGAGCACTTCTAGTCGCATCTTTTTCACTTTCAATTGCATACCCTTTTGCTTGGGGGTGATTTTTTAGAATCGCTCGAGCTAAAATCCCTACTCCTGAATAAAGATCAAGAAAATTATTTATTTCCATTTTTTTTGACTCATTCTCCCCAACCGCCATAAGGGTTTGAGTGGCATTTTGATGAACTTGCC
>CAXBQJ010000173.1:0-1926 GCA_963977775.1 uncultured bacterium | reverse complement strand
TTCTCCAAATGAAATCAGTTTAAATATTTCATCCATTGAATTTTGATAGTTTTCATTTTCTTCAAAAACAAAGACCTGATAACCTTCAATTTTTTTAGAATCTCCGGATGTAAAAAGTAGATTAACCCCATTGTTTCCAAATTCAATCAATAAATCTGGAACCAAATCGGAGTCGCTGCTGAAAGGTATATTAAAAACTGTTTTCAAGTAATTGATTTAGGCGTGCAAGTTCCACCAGAAAAATTTGTTGCAGCAGTTAAAGAACACAAACCTGACATTGTTGGAATGTCAGCATTCTTAACTACAACTATGCCAATGTTTAAAGTTAACATTCACGAACTTTCAAAAGCAGGATTACGTGAACAAGTAATTGTCATGGTTGGCGGAGCTCCAGTAACTCAAGAATATGCCGATGCAGTAGGTGCAGATGGTTACGCAGCTGATGCTTCAACAGCTGTAAGAAAAGCAAAAGAATTGATAAATGCAAAAAGAGAATTAGCGAAAGCATAAATAATTGCCAAAATTTTTGCCATTAGTAGAACATGCCATTAAAGGTCCAATGTGGGACTGCAAAATGTGTGGTCAATGCGTATTGCATTCAACTGGCATGACATGTCCGATGAAATGTCCAAAAACATTAAGAAATGGACCATGTGGTGGAGTTAGAGAAAATGGTAATTGTGAAGTAAAACCAGAAATGAAATGTGTTTGGCTAAAAGGTTTTGAAAGATCACAAAATTGGCCACTACCAAGTTTATGGAAAGAAGAATTTAATCATCTACGACCACCAGTTGATAACACTTTAAAAGGGGATTCCTCTTGGATCAACTTCATAACAAAAAGGGATAAGAAAACTCCTCAAGGTTGGCAAAATTCTTCAAATGAAATGGACAATCATTAAATGTCTAAATTAGAGGAACTAGTAACAAAAACTGATGAAAAAATATTCACGGCTGAATTTCCTGTAATTGATGGAGAAGGTTTTGCCAAAGTTGAAAAATATGCAAATAGATTAAGACCTTGGTTTGATGCGGTTAATGCCACAGATAACACTGCAGCTCATGCACATGCCTCAAATGTGGCAAGTGCAATTGCAATGAAAATGCATGGAATTGAACCAATTATGCAAGTTGTGTGTAGAGATAAAAATCGTCTTGCAATTCAAGCAGACATAGTTGGCGCAAGTCTTCATGGAATTGAAAATATTTGTGCCCTAACAGGTGATGATGTCACCGCAGGTGATGAAACAGAAGCAAGACGAGTTTTTGATCTGGACGGTCCACAATTAATTAGAGTTGCATCAACCCTTGCTCGAGGTGAGTACTTGTCAGGTAGAAAACTTGATCCTGCTCCACATTTATTCATCGGTGCAGTTGAAAACCCTTCAGCACCCCCTTTCGAATATCGAATTCAAAGAGTTGCAAAAAAAGTTGCAGCAGGGGCGAAATTTTTACAACTTCAAATTTCTTACCATCCCGATCGTTTAGAAAAATTTTGCAGAGGAATAGTTGAATTAGGTTTAAATAAATTAATTGCCATAATTCCTACAATTGTTTTAATTAAAGGAGTAAGACCTTTAAAATTTATGAACGAAAAAGTTCCCGGTATAGATGTCCCGCAAGATGTTATAGATCGAGTAGAAAAGTCAAACAATCAAAGTGAAGAAGCTTATTTACAAACACTTGAATTTGCTCAGCACGCTCTATCTTTACCAGGAGTCAGAGGTTTACACGTCACAGATTTTAGACATGATGAAACTTTAGAAAGATTAATGTCAGATTTAGGCAGAAAAGCAAAATAACAAAAGGGAGAAGAAAATGCATTCAATTTTAAAATCTGCGAGTAAAGAAGTTGTTTTAGGAAATGATGTTCCCTTTGTAATAATTGGAGAAAGAATAAATCCAACTGGCAGAAAAAAATTTCAAG
>CAXBQJ010000172.1:0-1938 GCA_963977775.1 uncultured bacterium | reverse complement strand
TTCTTCTAATTCAGTTTCATCTAATAAATCTCTTGAATTTTCTAAATCATCCACATCAATGTCTTCGATTTCTTCTTCAGTTTCTGCTAATTCTTCAGTAACTTTGTCTGAATCAGTTTCTTCTAAAGTGTCAAGATTGTCATCATCAAGAACAGTTTGACCTGTGGGAATTGAATGAAGATTTGCCACAATTTCACTATGGCCACCACAGCCATGATCAAGAGAAACAACTTTTCCATCTTCCACAGAAAATTTATTTGTACAAACTCCAAAAACTTGTCCTAATGATCCTGAGATTGAAACATAAAAACCACAAGATGAACAAGTTTCACTAATTGGTTCAGAAATTGGTGATCTTGGGCCATGAACTCCTTCATGCCATCTTTCAGCAGTTTGATCTTTACCTAAAACTGATAAAACTCTTTTTCTTCCTAAACCAATTTCCCAACCTTGAGGAGTCAAAGTTTCTTCAAATAAATCTTCTACTCCAGTAAATCCAGGAACTAAACGCAAATCATCTGGTGCAGTTGGTAAAACATCTCCTACGCCAATATCTCCAGGTTGAACTCTTTGTTCCCAAGGAATCCAAGCTTTAGCTTTTATTGCATCTTGACCAGGTAATAAAACAATTTCTGAAACTGTTGCATCACTTTTTTCATCACTTAAAGCTAAAGTAACTGCCCAATACCAACCAACGTATGCTTTATCAACACATTTATATTTATGTGTTAAAACATTTTCGCCTTCTGAAACAAAACCTAAATATTCACCAATTCTTGCTTCAGTGATTTCTTCACTTAAAAATTTATGCGCAAGATCTTTAGCGTTAGTTAATTTAGTTTCTAAAACAGTTGACACGTTTTAATAAAACTTTCTTTTTAGGCGTCTAAGTCGTTAGCAACAGCTCTTAAAACTGCAGCAATTTTACTTGCAGATGAATCATCTGGATAGCGACCTCGACGTAATTGATTTGAAACTCCATCAAGAAGTTTTATTACATCTTCTAAAGTCGCAGCCATATCGTCTGGATCTTTTCTTCCAGCTTTAGACAAACTTGGAGGGGCTTCTAATATTTTTACTTGTAATGCTTGTGTGCCACGACGACCTTCAGCTACACCGAATTCAACTCTTGTTCCAGGTTTTGGAATAACTCCATCAGGTAATGCTGTTACGTGAACGAAAACATCTTCGCCTTCATCAGTTTCTAAAAATCCGAAACCTTTTTCCACGTCGTACCATTTAACTTTTCCAGTTGGCACGCGCAATCACCTCTATTTAATAAGTAGTAAAAGTTTTACGACCTGTTTTAGTCGTAACCTCTAGGGTAGCGAATCCGATTTCTGCCTCGTAACACCACATATACAACATTGCAAAGATTGGGCTGGGCAAAACCCCTCTGAACTTACTTCGGTAAACTTGTCCGGATGTCTCAAAAAACTGCCGCCGCCCCAAAGGCAGCAAAATCAAAACCAGAGAAAAAAACTTCGAAAGATTCTCCTGTTGATCCAGGAACTTTAGTTGACGCACTTCGTCAACGAGACGATTTTTCTTTGCGCCTAATGCTTATTCAAAGACCTGATTTAGTTCATCCTGTTCCAACCGATATGTCCAAACTTGCAGCAAGAGCTGCCACCAATTCCTCTGTGACAAGAATTTTGGATCGACTTGATGCTTGGACTGTTGGTGTTGCAGAAATTATTTCTGTATTAGATGAAGTATTTACTAAAAAAGATTTACTTGAAGTATTAAATGAAAATGAAAAAATAGATTCAGCTTTAGATAAACTTAATTTACTTGCAATTATTTGGGGTAGTGATGAAGGAATGCGTTGCGTTCCTGTTTTGAAAGAAGTGGTTGCACCACATCCTGCCGGTTTTGGTCCATGTTTCATTCATGAAAGACCTGATCTTTCAGCTCTTGCCAACAAGGACAGAATTA
>CAXBQJ010000171.1:0-2021 GCA_963977775.1 uncultured bacterium | reverse complement strand
AATCTGGAGCAGATGCAATACATCCTGGTTATGGTTTTCTTTCAGAAAATGCAGAATTTGCTCAAAGTGTGATTGAGGCAAATCTAAATTGGATTGGACCTCCCCCTGCAGCAATTAAAGCTTTAGGCGACAAAGTTCAAGCAAGACACATTGCAGCAAAAGTTGGCGCACCTTTGGTACCTGGAACAAAAGATCCAGTACAAGATGCACAAGAAGTTGTTTATTTTGCACAACAACATGGCATGCCAATTGCAATAAAAGCGGCATTTGGTGGTGGAGGTCGAGGACTTAAAGTTGCGCGAAATAAAGAAGAAATTGTTGAGCTTTATGAATCTGCAGTTCGAGAAGCAATTGCTGCATTTGGACGGGGCGAATGTTTTGTTGAAAGATATCTAGATAAACCAAGACACGTTGAAACTCAATGTTTAGCAGACAAATTTGGAAATGTAGTAGTCGTATCTACAAGAGATTGTTCATTACAAAGAAGACACCAAAAATTAGTTGAAGAGGCTCCTGCGCCATTTTTAACAGACGAACAAAGAAGACAACTTTATGATTCCTCTAAGGCGATCTTAAAAGAAGCAAAATATGAGGGTGCTGGAACTTGTGAATTTCTGATTGGTCAAGATGGAACTATTTCTTTTTTGGAAGTAAATACTCGATTACAAGTTGAACATCCAGTATCTGAAGAAGTTACTGGAATTGATTTAGTCAGAGAACAAATTCGAATTGCACAAGGTGAAAAACTCGGTTATCACGATCCAATAATTAACGGACACAGCATCGAATTTCGAATCAATGGAGAAGATCCTGGGAAAAACTTTTTACCTGCGCCAGGACAATTAAAAGTTTGGAAAGAACCAAGTGGCACTGGGGTTCGTGTTGATGCTGGATTTAAGCAAGGCGATGTTATTGGAGGAAATTTTGATTCGCTTCTAGCAAAACTTATTGTTACAGGCTCAAATAGAAAAGAAGCAATTGAAAGAGCGAAACGTGCTTTAAGCGAATTTGAAGTTGATGGAATAGCCACAGCAATTCCATTTCATAAAGCTGTTTTGAATGATTTAGCTTTTGCCCCAAAAGATTCCCTACAAAAATTTAGTGTTTACACAAGTTGGATTGAGAATGAATTTAAGAATGAAATTCCTGAATATGTAGACAACAGTAAATCATCTTTAATTGATGATCGTTCAACTTTAGTTTTTGAATTAAATGGCAAAAGAATTGAAGTCACAATGCCAAAAGGACTTTCTTCTGCTGGAGTAAAACAAAAAAAACCTCCTGTGGCAAGGCATCAAAGAACTAATTTAGGCTCGCTTGATTCTGATGCTGTACAAAGTCCAATGCAGGGAACTTTAGTAAAAATTGCAGTTGAAAATGGGCAAAAAGTAAATCAAGGCGATCTTTTATTCGTTATCGAAGCTATGAAAATGGAACAACCTATTTCTGCCCATAAATCTGGAGTGGTAAGTGAACTAAGTGTTGAAGTTGGTGCCTCTGTTGCAAACGGGGCTGTGCTCTTAGAAATAAGAGATAACTCTTAATTCCCTTTTTTGTGCGACATCTCACAAGGGTTTGAATAACTTTTGAGTATGCATAACTATCCAGTGATTGACTAAACTCTTTTGCATGGCAATTACCTCAATGCAAAAAGGTGTAGGTTCACCAACCAGAGCTCAAGTTCCATATCGCCATCTAAGAATTGATAAATGGTGGATACAACCTGCAATAACAGTTGGTGTCTTAGTTTCTTTTATTATTTATTCAACTTTTAGAGCATTTGAAAATAAATATTATTTTTCTGAACCACTTATCTCTCCTTTTTATTCACCATGTTTGGCAACTTCATGTGTTGAGGGTGCCTCACATTTAGGACAACCTTTTGGAAGTTGGTGGATATTTTCACCAGCTTTAATAATTCTTGTCTTCCCGCTAGGTTTTAGATTGACTTGTTATTACTACCGAAAAACTTATTACCGTTCATTTTGGCAATCACCACCTGCATGTGCAGTTGCTGAACC
>CAXBQJ010000170.1:0-2059 GCA_963977775.1 uncultured bacterium | reverse complement strand
TTGCTTCATTGCAGGCATTATTAGCAAATAGCACAAAGGTTATAAAAAAATTGAATGAAGATAAAGCTCAGTTAGAAATTAAAGAAAAAGAATTAGAGGCAAGAGAAATTGAAATATCTGAGAAGAAAAAACGTTCCGCTGAATTAGTTGTGCAATTAACCCAAACCAAAGAAAAAGCCGCTCAAGAAGCTGAGAAAATTAAAAAAATAGTGGCACAGCAAGAAGCTATTTTGAAAAAACTTGTTTTAGCAGGCTTATCAAGAAACAAGGCAAATGTTTCAGCAAGAGTTGGACCAGGTGATCGCATTCTTGGAACTGATATTTCCAGATGGCAACATGGGGGAAATAAATTAATTGATTTTGTAAAAATGTATGACGCTGGTGCAAGATTTATATTTATTAAAGGAACTGATTCCCATCCTTTAGGTGCAGAGCCTGCAAAATATTGGTCGCGCATAGATTTTCCTGCAGCAAGAGAAGCAGGTTTACTAACTGGTATTTATCACGCAGCGCTTATTCCAAGTGGACTTTCACCTGATGCCGCATTTGGAGCTGGTCAACAACAAGCAGATTTGCCAATTGATCATTTGAATTCACTGGGTGGTTTAGTACCAGGAGTATTACCTATCGTTTTAGACATCGAAAGTTTTTCAAGACCATCTGGGGCTGGTGCTGCAGTTGTTACAAATTTTTCTTTGGGTTTTGTGTCTCGAGTTAAAGAAAGAACTGGAAAGAATGCAATTATTTATTCCAATCTAAATTTTATAAAAAGTTATTTAATAAGTAATGATTTAGCAAATAATCCTTTATGGATTGCTAACTACACAGAAACTTCGAATCCATCTGTTGTGCCATCTAGAGGTTGTGTAAGAACAATTTGGAGTATTTCAAATTGCGATAAGGCATGGACTTTTTGGCAATACACCGATAGAGGAGATGGTCAAAGATATGGAATTCCCAGGGGATCAATTGATTTAAATGTTTATGCCTATGGCACCAGTGATCTTTTAGCAATGGCAGGTTATTGATGTCCAGTTCTTTAATTCCTTTTTAAAGAATAGAATTTAATATGCCAAAAAAATCAGGTGACCGATCTAAATTCTTTCCGTTGATTGAAAAAAAGCATGGTCTACCAATGTCTTACTGGTTTGAGCAGATGAAAAAGGTTGAAGGAAAGAAATACCCTGAACAAATAGCTTTTTTGAAAGAAAATCATGGTTTTAATCAAAGCCATGCCAATGCTTTAGTCATGTACTCCCGGGGATCAAAATCATCAAAAAGATTTGATTCCTTAAAACAATACTTAGATAAAGTAAAGCCTGAGCAAGCAAAAACGGTTAGAAAAATATTTAAGATTCTTCAAACTAAATATCCAAAACTTGAATTAGTGATTGCATGGAATCAACCTATGTTAAAAAAAGGTGAAAAGTATGTTTTTGGAATTTCGGTACTTAAAAACCATATTTTGCTTGCCCCTTGGAATACCAAGGTTTTAGCTAAATATAAAGATCGGCTAAAAGAATATAAAGTTAATAAAAAAACAATTCAAATACCAAATGATTGGAAAATTGACACGAAATTACTGATTGATTTATTGAGAGAATAAGTTTTGTGGCCGATTCAAAAGAACTGATTATTTGCAAAAAAGAATAAATTATGTTGATTAATAGAACGGTAAAAAAGGAAATTTTGAAATATGTTAAGAATTTCTTTGTTGAATATGTAGAAATTCCCAAAAAAACCACTGTAAAGAACAGTAAAGTAATAAAACCTAAATTACTCCCGGAAACGCCAAATAGTAACTGAGTAATAGGTGATTTTGAGAGAATTATGTTTATGGCGAGTAAGAATATATACAAAATGCTAAGTGAGAAATGCATTGAAATGTAATTTGCTTGATAACTCTTATGCTTTGAAATCAGATAAGCAGCTCATTTATTATGAGCTGCTTTCAGCAAACTGTAAAAACAGGTATAAAGGTACCCAGCCACCATCTCTAATCAAGTATAATAGTGTGAATAATCGAAAAACTAAATTGACCAAACAACAAGTATGTATG
>CAXBQJ010000169.1:0-2064 GCA_963977775.1 uncultured bacterium | reverse complement strand
AATTTAAAAGGTGCGCCTAATAATCATGTCGTGCAAATTAGAGAAATCAGGCTTTCTGCAGGTGCTGAATTTATAGTTGTAATTACTGGTGAGATTATGACAATGCCTGGACTTCCTAAAGTTCCTGCAGCAAATTCAATTAAATTAAATAATGAGGGAGAAATTCAAGGACTGTTTTAATTAACTATCTCCAGCAGTGCTTCCTGGATCAGCAAAAGCTGGATTATTTAGTTGATATTTATTAATTGCCTCTGTAACTTTTTGTGACTTAATTTCATCTAGATCTGCTAGAGACTTTAATGATTGCACCACAATTGATTCGGTATCAATCAAGAAATGACGTCTTAGCGCACCTCTGGTATCTGAAACCGCCCAACCATCAGTTCCTAAACTGACAAAAGTTTGCTCCAAATAAGGCCTAATTTGTTCAGGCACGATTCGCATCCAATCAGAAACTGCAATTACTGGTCCTTTGTGGTTTTTCAATAATTTAGTTACGAATGGTTTTTTATTGTCGTTTTCTAATAAGTTTCTTCTTTCAATCTCTAACCCGTCTCTTCTTAATTCATTCCACGACGTTACTGAGTAAATATCGACACTTACTTCATATTCTTTTTCCAAAATTTCTTTGGCTTTTATTGCCCAAGGCATCGCCACCCCTGAAGCCATGAGGGCAATTTTTGAATATTTACTCTTTAAATCAGATTCTGAAAAAAGATAAGCACCTTTAAGTAAATGCTCGGTATTAATATTTTTAGGTTCTTCTGGTTGTAAATATGGTTCGTTATAAACAGTTAAGTAGTAGTAAACATTCTCTGGATTATCGCCAAACATTCTTTTCAAACCATCTTTAACAATGTGGGCAATCTCGAAACTAAATGCTGGATCATAAGCAAGCACGGCTGGATTTGTTGAAGCTAAAACCATGGATTGCCCATCATCGTGTTGCAAGCCTTCACCAGTCAAAGTAGTTCGACCGGCCGTTGCCCCAATTACAAATCCTCTTGCCATTTGATCCATCGCCAACCAAAACTGATCACCAGTTCTTTGGAATCCAAACATGGAATAGAAAATATAAATTGGAATCATCGATTCAGCATGTGTGGCATAACTTGTACTTGCCGCTGTCCATGAGGCCACTGAACCTGCTTCATTTATTCCTTCATGAAGAATTTGACCTTTTTCAGATTCTTTATATGAAAGAAATAATTCTCTATCAACCGATGTGTAGCGCTGACCAAAAGGTGAATATATTTTTGCGGTAGGAAAAATTGAATCTAAACCAAAAGTTCTTGCTTCATCAGGAATTATTGGCACAAATCTTGGGCCAATATTTTTATCTTTCATTAAATCTTTAATTAATCTCACAAAAGCCATCGTGGTTGCAACAGGTTGTTTACCTGAAGATTTTTTGGCATCTGCATAAGCTTCATCTGTTGGTAAAGCTAATGGCTTATTTAAAGTTCTTCTTTCTGGTAAATAGCCTCCAAGTTGTTTTCTTCTTTCATGCATATATTCAATCACTGGATCTTTTTGCCCTGGATGATAATATGGTGGGTTTTTTTCATCTAGTTTTGAATCAGGAATTTCTAAATAAAGAGTATCTCTAAATTTCTTTAAATCTTCTAAAGTTAATTTCTTCATTTGATGAGTAGCATTTCTTCCTTCAAAATGAGAACCAAGAGTCCAGCCTTTAATTGTTTTAGCAATGATTAATGTTGGTTGACCTTTATGTTCTGTTGCTTGTTTGTATGCTGCATAAAGTTTTCGATAATCATGTCCACCTCTTTGTAATGCCCAAACTTCATCATCTGACATAGGTTCAACTAAAGCTTTAGTTCTTGGATCTCTGCCAAAGAAATGTTCTCTTATGTATGCTCCACTTTCAGCTTTGTAAGTTTGAAAATCTCCATCAGGAGTTGTATTCATCAGATTTACTAGAGCGCCATCTGTGTCTTTGGCTAATAGTGGATCCCAAGTTCTTCCCCAAATAACTTTTATTACATTCCAGCCTGCACCTCTAAATAGACTTTCTAATTCTTGAATTATTTTTCCATTACCACG
>CAXBQJ010000168.1:0-2080 GCA_963977775.1 uncultured bacterium | reverse complement strand
GCCAATGAGGTTGAAATACCACGGTGCTTTTTTTTGTAATCGCTGTGGGGTCTTTTTCAATTAACTCCAACGCTTCTTGCGTAGTCGTGCGATCGGCCTCTCTGCGATCGGTATTGTCGCTCTGCAGTTGTGCAGCAAAATCAAGTGCTGTTTTTTTATCAGGAGAAATAAAAAGCTCAACTGCTTTGCCCGCTTCATCCATTCTTCCAGCTGCATTTACACGCGGGGCAATGATGAATACTAGTTTTTGAATATCTAATGCTAGCTTCAATCCACTTTGTTCGCACAGCGCTGCAATTCCATGATTTGGTTTTTGATTGGCGCGTAAAAGTCCATGAAAGGCCAAGATTCTATTTTCACCGGTCATTGGTACAATGTCAGCCGCGATAGCTGTGGCTAGCAAATCCAAACTTTCAAATGCAGGATTTTCTGTTAGCTGTAATTTTTCTTGCAGCGCACACATCAATTTGAAGCCAACGCCACAGCCACATAATTCTTTGTAAGGGTACGCGCAATCGGGTTGTTTGGCATTCAAGATGGCAACTGCATTGGGCAAAACAGCAGACTCAACAAAAGGCATTACAGCCGGTGAAGATGCTATTCAGATCGTTTTTTGCTAAAAAATAAAAACACAACGGAGGAAGCAAAATGGCTTTGGTGCTTGTTAAAAAAGGTGAAGAGCTTAAAGCTAAACTTGGTAAAACAGAAAAATACGCTACAACTGAAGAAGAGTTATATAAATCTAAATGCCCCCATTGTCATGTAGCAGAATTTAAAAAAGGCGAAGAATAAATGGAAAAAGATAAAAATATAGAATATGACCACAATGACCCTAAAATTGTAGATTTAATGAATTCTAATGACGAATTCAAGAAAGGAATAGGAATTAGATTAGCTGGAGAGGAATACGGAGCAACAACTGGCAGACCAAGAAGATGTGGTTGGTTTGATGCAGTGGTTGCAAGATATGCCACAAGAATTAATGGTTTAACTGATTTCTTTTTAACAAAACTAGATGTGTTAACTGGTTTTAAAGAAATTCCAGTTTGTGTTGCATATGAAGTGGATGGGCAAAGATATGAAGAAATGCCTATGACACAAACCCAATTTCATCACGCCAAACCAATTTATGAATATTTACCTGGCTGGGATGAAGATATCTCTGGTGCTAGAAAGTTTGAAGATTTACCAATTAATGCCAGAAAGTATGTGGAATTCTTGGAGAAAATATCTGGAGCACCAATGAGTGCCATAGGCGTTGGACAACACCGCGATGCAACTATTTCTAGGAATGACCTGATTAACTAGGAACCATAATGAGCAATGATTTTGTAGCAAATCCTGAAGAAGGAAAAAGGGTTTTCGATTTAGATCGAGCCCATGTTTTTCATTCTTGGAGTGCGCAAGGTGCAATCAAACCACTTCCTCTTGCCAAAGCTGAAGGTTCATATCTTTGGGATTATGACGGAAATAAATATTTAGATTTTTCTTGCCAATTAGTTAATACCAATATTGGTCATCAACATCCTAAAGTTGTTAAAGCAATTCAAGATCAAGCTGCAAAATTAACAACCATTGCACCACAACATGCAAATGATATGCGTGGTGTTGCAGCTAAAAAATTAACTGAACTTTCTCCAGCAGGTTTTAATCATGTTTTTTTCACAAATGGTGGAGCAGACGCAATTGAAAATGCTGTGCGCATGGCAAGAATTCACACCAAACGTCATAAAGTTTTAACTTTCTATCGTTCTTATCACGGAAATACAGGAACTGCTATTCAAATGACTGGAGATCCAAGACGTTGGCCAAATGAATTTGCTTATGGTGTTATTCATTTCTTTGGGCCATTTCCATATCGTTCCCAGTTTTGGTCAAATTCAGAAGAACAAGAAACAGAAAGAGCTTTGCATCATCTTGAATCAGTAATTCAATTTGAAGGACCAGCAACAATTGCAGCAATTTGTATTGAATCAGTTGTTGGAACTGCAGGTGTTATGGCACCAACACCTGGATACTTAGAAGGTTTAAGAAAAATTTGTGACAAATATGGAATTTTATGGATTGCTGATGAAGTTAT
>CAXBQJ010000167.1:0-2088 GCA_963977775.1 uncultured bacterium | reverse complement strand
ATGTGCTTTCTCTAATTTGTTGGATATGTTCTTTAGTTAATGAAATTGGCGGAAGAGAACAAGCAGAATCGCCTGAGTGAACTCCGGCTTCTTCGATATGTTCCATAATGCCACCTAAAAACATTTCCTGACCATCAAATAAAGCATCAACGTCAATTTCAAGAGCATCGTCTAAAAATCGATCAACTAAAACAGGATGTTCTGGATTTATTTGTGTTGCTTTTTCTATATATTTTAAAAGCATTTCTTCGTCATAAACAATTTCCATTCCTCGACCACCCAAAACATATGAGGGTCTAACTAAAACGGGATAACCGATTCTTTGAGCGATTTCTTTTGCTTGAGAAAAAGAAGAAGCCATCCCATGTTCTGGGGAAATCAGATTGGCTTTTTCTAACACTTGTCCAAAAGCTCCTCGTTCTTCTGCTAGATGTATCGCTTCTGGACTTGTACCAACAATTGGTACATTGTTATCTTTTAATTTTTGTGCCAAACCTAATGGAGTTTGTCCTCCTAATTGGACAATAACTCCAATTAGTTGACCTGTTTTTTGTTCTGCATAGACAATCTCTAAAACATCTTCCAAAGTTAGCGGTTCAAAATATAGTCGATCTGATGTGTCGTAATCTGTTGAAACTGTTTCAGGATTGCAATTAACCATAATGGTTTCAAATCCTGCTTGTTTCAATGTTTGTGCAGCGTGAACACACGAATAATCAAATTCGATTCCTTGGCCAATTCTATTTGGTCCCGAACCTAATATTATGACTTTTTTCTTTTCAGAAGCACTTACTTCACTTTCCTGGTCATAACTTGAATAGTGGTATGGAGTTTTTGCTTCAAATTCAGCTGCACAAGTATCTACTGTTTTGTACACAGGTCGTAAATCAAATTTATGTCTTAAATTTCTGATTTCATCTTCTTTCATATTTCTTATTTGTGCTATTTGTTGATCTGAAAATCCATGAGATTTGGCGTATTTTAGTAATTCAAAATTAAGCTCCTTGGTATTTTTTATGTCTAAAGCAATTTCATTGATTAGTTGTATTTGATCTAAAAACCAAGGATCTATTAAACATTTTTCATAAACTTTTTCTAAGCTAAATCCCGCGAGAAGCGCTCTTTGAACAAAATTAATTCTTCCATCTGTGGGCTTTATGCACTTATGAAGAAGTTCCTCTCTATTTTCTGTGATTTCAGAAAAATCAAATTGGGCACCTTTCTTTTCAAGACTTCGGAGAGATTTTTGAAGTGCTTCTGTAAAATTCCTACCAATTGCCATTGCCTCTCCCACACTTTTCATGTGAGTTGTCAATGTAGTGTCTGCGCCGGGAAATTTTTCAAATGCAAAGCGAGGAACTTTCACCACAACATAATCAAGAGTTGGCTCAAACGAGGCAGGAGTCTCTTTAGTTATGTCGTTTGGAATTTCGTCCAATGTATATCCAATAGCTAACTTTGCGGCAATTTTTGCAATTGGAAAACCCGTAGCTTTCGAAGCTAGTGCTGATGATCTTGAAACTCTGGGATTCATTTCAATCACAATCATTCGACCATCAACAGGATTTATTGCAAACTGTATATTGCATCCTCCGGTATCAACACCAACTTCTCTGATTACTGCAATTGCAATATCTCTCATATGTTGATATTCGCGATCTGTCAATGTCATTGCTGGAGCAACTGTTATTGAATCTCCAGTGTGAACTCCCATGGGATCAAAGTTTTCAATTGAGCAAATTATTACAACATTGTCGTGATGATCACGCATTAGTTCTAATTCAAATTCTTTCCAACCAATAATGCTTTCCTCTAACAAAACTTCACTAGTAGGTGAAGCTTGCAAACCTGAGGCAACAAATTTAATTAAGTCTTGCTCGTTGTAGGCGATTCCAGATCCTGCGCCACCCATTGTGAATGAGGGTCTTACCACTAGCGGGTAACCGAGTTTTTGTGCAGAACTCAAGCATTCTTCAAGTGAATGACAGATCTCACTTTTAGCAGAACTGCCACCAATCTTTGAAACAATTTGTTTAAATTTTTCACGATTCTCACCTCTTTCAATGGCTTCAATTTTTGCACCAATTA
>CAXBQJ010000166.1:0-2124 GCA_963977775.1 uncultured bacterium | reverse complement strand
TTTTGTTCTTGTTTTTGGGAAGGTAAATATTTTAATGTCCGCATGTTATGTAAGCGATCAGCAAGTTTCACTAAAAGTACTCGAATATCTCTGGCCATTGCTACAACCATTTTGCGTACAGTTTCTGCAGCACTTGATTCACCATATTTAACTTTGTCTAGTTTTGTCACTCCATCAACTAATCTTGCAACATCAGCACCAAAATCTTGTTCAAGTTTTTCAATTGAGTATCCAGTATCTTCAACTGTGTCGTGCAATAGAGCTGCAGCCAAAGTTTCACTCGACAAACCTAAATCAGCCAAAATTGTGGCAACAGCAACTGGATGAGAAATGTATTCTTCTCCACTTCTTCTCTTTTGTCCTTCATGCTGTCTTTTTGCAACTTCATAAGCTTTTATTACAAGATCAAAATTATCTTTTGAGTGATATTTTTTTAATATTTTTAATAAAGAATCAATTTCAGAAGTCTCAGATTTCCAACCAGTTATTTTTGCTAATCTGCTGCGCGTGCTGGATGCGTCTGACATTTTGACGCCTCCCAGGAATAACTTTCACTGTTGGCTCTTTAGTTTATCAAGTTAGATAAATCTAATTTAAAACTAGTAACTATTTCTTTCTTTTTGAGCGACTAAATCGTTTTGGTTGAGTTCTAGGACCTGCTTGCATAACTGTGGTCGAAGTACTCGAAGAAACACTTATTTGCACTGTTTCGGTTCCAGAAATTCCTGCATTGACTCTTCTTGCATGAACTCTGCTTGCTAAAGATTTAATTTCTGGTTGTTTTTCTTTTAATTGCACCAACAAAGGTGTGGCAATAAAAATTGAAGAATAAGTACCAGCTGCGATTCCAACAAATAATGCAAGTGCTAAATCTTTTAACGTACCTGCTTGTAATATTCCAACACCAACAATCAAAATAGCTGCAACAGGAAGCAATGCCACAATAGAAGTGTTGATTGATCTAATCAAAGTTTGATTAAGAGCAAGATTTGCAGCCTCTTGGTAGTTAAGTCTTGATTGAGCAATTATTCCTCTAGTATTTTCTTTTACTTTGTCAAAAACTACAACTGTGTCATAAAGCGAATAACCTAAAATTGTTAAAACACCTATCACAGTTGCAGGAGTTACTTCAAAACCTGTAATCGCATATATTCCAATAGTGATTAGCAAATCATGCAAAAGCGCAACAATTGCAGCAGCAGCCATTCTCCACTCAAAATAAATAGTTAAAAACAAAATCACCAGTAACATGAAAACTCCTAAACCAATAAGAGCTTGTCTAGTTATATCTGCTCCCCAAGATGGGCCAACTGATTGAACCGTAATTGTTGAGGTTTCGATTTTAAAATCTGCTGCTATTTTTTTGGTGAAAATATCTATTGCTTCTTGTTCAAGTGGAGGAATTTGAATTTCTAATCTTTCATTTCCAACTGAAACAATTACTGATGTATCAACACCAGCATTTTTCACAATGTTTCTTGCATTATCAACACTGACCGTACTTGGTACAGTAAATTTTGCTCCACCTTTGAATTCAATACCTAAATTTAAACCTCTAACAAAAAGACCAGCCGCAGCCACAACAATTATGAAAAGTGAAACTAAATACCAAAGTTTTCGTTTTCCAACAAAATTGACTGAAGTTTCTCCTGTATAAAGTCGATTTCCTAAGGCAGAAAAGTTCATCCTTGATCACTTCCTTGCAAAACTTGACTTCCAATAGTTAATCTCTTTTTTGATACTCCAGTTAATACTCCACCTTTTTCAGCCCAATTTGATTTACCAAAATAAGTGACAAGTGGATGAGTAAACCAAAAGGCAACCAAAACGTCAATAATTGTGGTTAAGCCAAGTGTGAAAGCAAATCCTCTAACACTTCCAACACTTAGCGCATACAAAACAATGGCTGCCAATAGAGAAACAAAATCTGCAGCAAGAAGTGTTCTTCTGGCTCTAATCCAACCTAATTCTGTTGCAACTCTTAAGGATTTTCCATCTCTAATTTCATCTCTAATTCTTTCAAAATAAACCACAAATGAGTCAGCTGTAATTCCTATTGCAACAATTGCACCTGCAATACCTGCCAAAGTTAATGTAAATCCAATTGTTCTTCCTAAAGCAATA
>CAXBQJ010000165.1:0-2185 GCA_963977775.1 uncultured bacterium | reverse complement strand
AAATGGTTGTGGCAATGGCACGAGATATCAGAGTTTTGTTAGTTAAATTAGCTGATCGTCTCCATAACATGAGAACCTTGAAATATTTACCTCTAGAAAAGCAAGAACAAAAAGCAAAAGAAACTTTAGAAATTTTTGCACCTTTGGCACATCGACTTGGGATGAATGCAATTAAATGGGAATTAGAAGATTTATCCTTTGCATCTTTGTATCCAAAGATGTATGAAGAAATAGTGCATTTAGTAAGTCAAAGAGCTCCACAAAGAGACAGTGAGATTTCTGAAGTTATCGAAATTGTTGATCAAGATTTATCAAAGGCAAAAATTAAAGCCGAATTAAGTGGAAGACCAAAACATTTTTATTCCGTTTATCAAAAAATGATTGTACGTGGACGAGATTTTAATGAAATTTATGATCTTGTAGGAATAAGAATATTGGTTGAAGATGTAAGAGATTGCTATGCAACTTTAGGAACAATTCACTCTCGCTGGAATCCGGTTCCAGGAAGATTTAAGGATTACATTGCAATGCCTAAATTTAATTTATATAAGTCTTTACACACAACAGTAATAGGCACAAATGGTAGACCTATTGAATTTCAAATTAGAACTTTTGACATGCACAAAGAAGCTGAATACGGAGTTGCTAGTCACTGGAGGTATAAAGAAAGACAAGGTCGAGAAAGTCTTAGACCTGCAGATGAGATGGCTTGGCTAAAACAATTAGTTGATTGGCAAAGAGAAACTGAAGATCCAGATGAATTCCTTGATTCTTTGCGATATGACTTAGGTCAACAAAGAGAAATATTTGTTTTCACTCCAGCAGGAGATGTGATTGCCCTTCCTCATGGGTCTACACCAGTTGATTTTGCTTATGCGGTTCATACTGAAGTTGGAAATCATTGTGTTGGAGCAAGAGTAAATGGAAAATTAGTTTCACTTGATTCAAGCCTTGCAAGTGGAGATAATGTTGAAATTTTTACTACGAAATCTGAAACTTCTGGTCCATCTCAAGATTGGTTAAATTTTGCTGTTTCAACCAGAGCAAAAAGCAAAATTAGGGCTTGGTTTACAAAAGAAAGAAGAGAGGAACACCTCGAGCAAGGCAAAGATCAAATTGCCAAGCTTTTAAGAAAACAAAATCTTCCCATACATCGACTTATGGCAAATCAAACTTTAATTGCTGTTGCCCACGAATTAAGAATTAAAGGTATTGATGAACTTTATTCGGCCATTGGAGAAGGAAAAATTAGTGCTCAAAGTGTGGTAAATAAATTAATACAAATCCATGGGGGAGAAGAGGGTGCAACAGAAGATTTAGCTGAAGCCATTGCGCCAACAAGGATTAAAAGTACTTCTAGTGCAACAAATTCACCAACAGTAAATGTAAAAGGTATAGATCATGTTTATACCCGCTTAAGTAGATGTTGCACACCTGTTCCAGGTGATGAAATTTTTGGATACATTACCCGTGGTGGTGGAATATCGGTTCATCGAGAAGACTGCACAAATGCTTTAGATTTAAGAAAAGAATCGGAAAGAATTGTTGAAACCACTTGGCCTGAATCTGGAACTGGAATTTATTTAGTAAATATTCAAGTTGAGGCAATAGATCGAAATGGATTGCTTTCAGATGTGACCAGAACTTTATCTGAACATCATGTGAATATTTTGAATGCCTCAGTCTCTACTTCTAGAGATAGAATTGCATTTTCAAAGTTTGCTTTTGAAATGGCCGATCCTAAACATTTAGGAAGCGTTTTAAGTGCAGTAAAGAACGTGCCAGGAGTATACGACGTTTATCGCGTTTAACGCGTAAATTCTGCTAACGCATTTTTAGTTGCTTCAAGCAACATTTTTTGACTTTCGATAGTTTTTTGAATTGACTCAACTTTTTTGGAGTCGCCTATTGATTGGGCTTCTTGTAATTCTTTTTCTGTCTTCTCTAATTTTGCTTCAATTAATTCAAGTGTTGATTGTGCTCTTGCACTTTTTGCAGGATCGGTTCGATCTAATTCTTTTCGCTCAGCTTGCCTAATTGCATCTTCAACAGCTTTTAAACGAGATTCAATTTTTTGTTTATCATTTCTTGGCACATGTCCAATCTTGCTCCATTCCTCTTGAATTGGACGAAGAGCTGATTTTGCAGATTTAAAATCGCTTATTGGTAACAGTTTTTCTGCTTT
>CAXBQJ010000164.1:0-2198 GCA_963977775.1 uncultured bacterium | reverse complement strand
CGATAACAGGATTAGTTCTTTGCTGATTTAAATCTGGCACAGAAAAATCTAGTGCAACTAAGCGAGGACTTTCTTCTTCTCTGGCATCAATTTTTGCTTTAACTGACAAAATTGCATCTTCATGAATTAGATTTGCCACATTTGCATAAGTTTGTGAAAATACCATCAAATCAACTGCTCCAGCTAAATCTTCAAGGGTAACTATTGCCCAATTAGCTCCTTGTTTTGTAACTTTTCTTTGAATATTTGTTACAAGTCCAGCTACTGTGACTATGTCGCCATCGTTTTTAGATCCATGCGATATTTCAGCCATTTGTGTATCTGAAAAACGATTTAATAAATGTTCTATTCCTAATAGTGGATGATCACTTACATAAAGACCAAGCATTTGTCTTTCGAAATTAAGTAAGGTGGCTTTTTCCCATTCCTCATCTTGAATCACTATTTGATTTCCAGTGACACTTACAGCTTCTTCACTTGCCCCAAAAAGATCATATTGTCCAATTGACTCTGCTCTTTTTGCTTCACTCGCACTTTCTACAGCTTCAATGTGAATACTTAATAAAGCTTTTCTGGAATGCCCAAGAGAGTCAAATGCACCAGCTTTAATTAGAGACTCAATTACTCTTTTACTACAAACAACTGGATCAACTTTTTTAAGAAAATCAAAGAAATCAGTAAACCTTTCATGTTTTTTTCTTGAATTTATTAGAGCCTCAACAACGTTTTCCCCCACATTTTTAATAGCAGAAAGTCCAAAACGAATGTCTTTGCCAATTGGTGCAAATTCACTTAAAGATTCATTAACATCGGGTGGCAAAACTTTTATGCCCATACGTCTACATTCATTCAAATAAATAGCTAATTTATCTCTATCGTCTTTGACACTTGATAAAAGTGCAGCCATATATTCGGATGGAAAATTTGCTTTCAAATATGCAGTCCAATATGAAACAAGTCCATAACCTGCGGTGTGGGCTCGGTTGAATGCATAATCAGAGAATGGAACCAAAATATCCCACAAAGTATTTATTGCATCTTCTGAATATTTATTCGCACGCATTCCGTCTCTAAAAGGAATAAATTCTTTATCAAGAATTGATTTCTTTTTCTTACCCATAGCTCGCCTTAACAAATCTGCTTTTCCTAATGTGTAGCCTGCAACTTTTTGGGCAATTGCCATAACCTGTTCTTGATAAACAATAAGTCCGTAAGTATCATTTAATATTTCACTTAACGGTTCTGCTAATTCTTCATGAATCGGCACAACTTTAGTTCGATTGTTTTTTCTATCGGCATAATCATTGTGAGCATTTACTCCCATTGGGCCTGGACGATAAAGAGCTAAAACAGCCGAAATATGTTCAAATCTGTCTGGTTGCATTGATCTTAAAAGTGCTCGCATTGGCGCACCATCTAATTGAAATACTCCTAATGTGTCGCCTCTACTCATCAATTCATAAGTTGCTTTATCAGTTAATTCCAAATCTTCTATTTTAAATTCTTTATTTTGATTTCTTTTTATATGAGACAAACAATCATCTAAGACGGTTAGGTTTCTTAATCCTAAAAAGTCCATTTTTAAAAGTCCTAATGATTCACATGCACCCATATCAAATTGAGTAATAATTGCGCCATCTTGTTCTCTTTTCCAAAGTGGAACTACATCGATTAGTGGTTCTCGACAAAGAATTACTCCAGCAGCATGTACCCCAGGTTGTCTTCTTAATCCTTCTAAACCTCGTGCCGTATCAACAATTTTCTTTGCATCTGGATCTACTTTGTATAAAGATCTGAACTCATTTGCTTCTGCAAATCTTTCATCTTTTTTATCAAAGATTGAAGCCAAGGACATATCTTTACCAACTACAGGAGGAGGTATTAGTTTTGTGATTTTGTCAGAAGTAGAAAATGGATATCCTAAAACTCTTGCTGAATCTTTTATGGCAGCTTTTGCTTTAATCGTTCCGTAAGTAATAATTTGGGAAACGTGGTCTGAACCGTATTTATCTGTTGCGTATTTAATCATGTCTGAACGTCTTTTTTCATCAAAGTCAATATCAATATCTGGAAGTGAAACTCTTTCTGGATTTAAAAATCTTTCAAACAAAAGTCCATGTTTCAATGGATCTAATTCAGTAATACCTAACGCAAATGCAACAACCGACCCACCTGCTGAACCTCTACCTGGACCAACT
>CAXBQJ010000163.1:0-2299 GCA_963977775.1 uncultured bacterium | reverse complement strand
CAATCATTGCAACACCCAAACCAAGTTCTGGTCTAGTGGTTAGAACTTTGCCAATTACGTATTGTCCGAATATAAAAAAAATTAATGTTAAAACCATTCCACCAAGTGCCGACCAGCCTGCTTGTGCGTCTGTGAAAAATCCAGTTCCTATCGAAAAACCAACTCCAACAATGGCTGTTGGAATCAATCCGGAAACAATTATTTTTGTTTCTGTTGTCATTTAATTTGTCGCAACTTCCTTTGGATCTCTTCTTCTTCCAAAATAAATCAAAGATGATAATCCTGCAATAAGTATTGAAAGTGAATATAGAAAAGGAATAAAAGCTGTACTTACAGTTGCAAAAGCTAGCAATGCAGTACCCGCATGCATAAGCATCACTGCTCTTCTATGTGAATGTCCTCTTTCTAAAAGACGATGATGTAAATGTTCTTTATCAGGTGTAAAAATATTGGCACCTCTTCTAGTTCTTCTTAAAACAGCTAAAGCTAAATCAATTAGTGGTACAGCAATTACTGCAAGTGGAAGGAGAATAAGTAAAAAGCTTGGTAAAACTGAAGTTAATTCCAAAGCTCCAGGATCTGTTTGCCCAGTTAAACTTATGGCACAAGCTGCCAACATCAATCCAATAAGCATTGATCCTGTATCGCCCATAAATACTCGAGCAGGAAACATATTGTGAGGTAAGAAACCTAAAGTTACACCAACTAAGAGAGCAGAAACCAAAGTTGGAAGAGTTGCTCTGGAAAAACCAAATTCAACACTAATTAAATAACTGTAAGCAAAAAATGCAGCAGCACCTAAACCAACTACTCCAGCAGCAAGACCATCTAATCCATCAACAAAATTAACTGCATTTACTGTTATTAAAACAATTAAAACTGTTAACAAAACTCCAGTTAATGGATCTAAACTCAGAGTTCCTTGCGCAAATGGCAAAGGAAGCCAAATCAAAGAAATACCTTGTGATGCCATAACTGCGGCAGCTAAAGTTTGACCGGCTAATTTTGTGGGACCATCAATTGACCACTTATCATCAATTGCGCCAAGTAAAACCAAAATTCCTGCTCCAGCTAAAAGTGCTCTTATTTGTGATCCATCTTTAAAAACATTACTAATTAATGGCAGCTGTGAAGCAAGAGATAATCCAGCTAATAATCCTGCAACCATTGCTAAACCACCCAATCTAGGAATTGGGCGATCGTGCACATCTCGATCTCTAACTTTTGCCATAAAGCCAAAACGAAGTGCGGCATATCTTGCTATTGGAGTTGTTAAATAAGTAATAAAAGCCGTGGCAAGTAATACTAAAAGATACTCACGCAAATTTTTTTATCCTCTGAAATAGGCAGGAAATTCTTTGCACAATTTATTAACTTCCAAACCAATTCTTTCACCATCATTTTCACTTTTTATAGCTTGTGCAATATAGGATGCAATTTTTTTCATTTCAGAAACTCCCATTCCTTGAGTTGTCACAGAAGGTGTTCCTACTCTGATACCACTTGCTGTCATTGGTGGCAAAGGATCATTTGGAATTGGGTTTTTATTCAAAGTAATTTTTGCAGCATCGCATCTTTTTTCTGCTTCTTTACCAGTTACCCCAAGTGGTGAAATATCGAGTAAAACTAAATGAGTGTCTGTACCACCACTAACTGGTCGCATTCCTTCACTTTTTAAACCTTCAGACAAACTTTGTGCATTTGCAATAACTTTCTTTGCATAAGTTTGAAATTCATTAGTGGCACATTCTTTTAACGCAACTGCTTTCGCTGCAACTGCGTGCATTAAAGGTCCACCTTGCATCATGGGAAATACCGCTTTATCAATTGCTTGAGCATGTTGAGCTTTACTTAAAATCATTCCGCCGCGAGGTCCTCTTAAAACTTTATGAGTTGTGAATGAAACAACGTCTGCATATGGGACAGGAGATGGAATAGCTTTTCCGGCAACTAAACCAATGAAGTGTGCAGCGTCAACCCACAAAATTGCGCCAACTTCATCAGCAATTTCACGCATGGCTTTGAAATCGATTAAACGTGCATAGGCAGTTGCTCCTGCCACAATCATTTTTGGTTTATGTTGTTTTGCTAAATCTCTAACATTGTCGTAATCAATTAATTCTGTTTTGGGATCAACTGAATATCCAATTGGGTTAAACCATTTGCCACTCATGTTTAAGGCCATGCCATGAGTCAAGTGACCACCTTCAGCCAAACTCATTCCCATGAATGTATCGCCTGGTTTTAAGAATGCCAAAAAAACTGCTTGGTTTGCCGATGCTCCGCAATGCGGTTGCAC
>CAXBQJ010000162.1:0-2378 GCA_963977775.1 uncultured bacterium | reverse complement strand
AACTTGGACACCATTTACCCAAAAGAGAAATAACAGGTTTACGATTCTCAATTTTTGCATTTTTTACTTCTTCATAATCATTTGAGATTTGTTCATCAATAAAATCTAATACCGTATCTTTAACTGACTTATTCATATAATTTTCCTTATATATGTTTAATTTTATAACTTATTAATTTATTATTCATATGCCACTAAACAGATCGTTTTCTAATTCATTAGACTTCAAAAATTGTTGACCCTTCACTAATCTATAAAATTCGAAACCCAGTGCTTCTGGTCCCAAAATTTCAGCCATCTGAAAAAACGGACCAGTGTCTTGAACTTGAGTTGCATGGCATTTAAGGGCTGCTAATTTTTGCATTACAAATTCTCTTCCATCTATTTGAGTTGTAACGTATTTGTCATCTAAAACAAATGGTAATTCATCTGCTGAATCAACACCAAAAAATTTAGATCCACCAGAATTTGCTAAAGCTTCGATTCCTTTTTGCATTTGCGATTTTGGTATGGCTGTCCAATAAATTTTTAATACCTCCCAAGGATTTCCTAACTCGGGTTTGTAACTTTCTATTTTTGCTAAATCAATTGCGTAATGAGTTATACGATGCGCTTTTATGTGATCTGGATGTCCATAACCTCCAAAGTCGTCATATGTAATTGCAACTTGAGGTTTCATTTCTCTAATAATCTTTACTAATTCATCACTTGCTACTTGCAGATCTGCTTGCCAAAATGAATCTTTTCTTTCATTGGGTGAAGTGCCAATCATTCCAGAATCACGAAACTTTCCAGGACCCCCAAGAAATCGATGATCAGAAATTTTTAATTCTTTCATCGCATTACTAAGTTCAATTTGACGATGTGGACCTAATTTATCTTCTTTATTGGAAGCTAAATGTTCCAATTCAGGAACAAGAACTTCACCTTCTTCTCCACTTGTACAAGTTACAAGCGTTACTTTTGCTCCTTGATTTGCATATTTTGCCATGGTTATTCCGGTGCCAATTGTTTCATCATCTGGATGAGCGTGCACAAGTAAAAGACGGCGACTCGACATAAGTTAAAGATTACGCAACAAGCAGAATATATGTGTGATTAGGTGGCCAAATTTTCCAAAACAATTTGCACAATCAAGACGATTCACTCTTGGTCGTGCTAGAAGTTTTGCTTTAAGCCCAGAAAATAATAAAGTATTTTATTGCCAAAATATTTCAAAAGATGATGCCCGACTAGCTTTATTTGAATTAGATCTTGAAAAAAATAAGACCTCTTGTTTAGTTCATCCTCAGGATTTAAAACTAAAAAATGAAGATTTTTTACCTGCTGAAGAAAAATCAAGACGAGAACGACTTAGAGAATCGGGCTCAGGAATAACAACTTTTAGCATCGATAAATCAGGCTCGAAAATTTGCTTTGCTCTAAATGGAGACTTATGGCTTTTTGATGTAAATAAAAAACAAATCACAAACCTTAAAATTCCTGGAGCCATTATTGATCCTCGACTATCTCCAAATGGAGAAATGATTGCTGGAGTAATTAATTCAAGTTTTTATTTATACTTTCTTTCTAAAAATGAAGGTAAATTTATTATTGAAAATAATGAAAAAAATGTATCCTATGGACTTGTTGATTTCATTAGCGCTGAGGAATTAAATCGTTATAGAGGATTCTGGTGGAATGAAGATTCAACAAGTTTAGTGGTTGAAAAAGTTGATGAATCAAATGTTGAACTGGTAAATCTGGCAGATCCGACAAATCCTTTAGAACCCGTGAGAACACATCGATACCCGTTTGCTGGAACAAAAAATCCTGCGTGTGAGTTTTTTGTAACAGATCTTTTAGGTAATTTACAAAAGTTAGAAATTGATATAAATGAATTTGAGTATGTCTCAGATGTAAACTTTTATTCCTCTTCCAAAGTCCATTTAACTCTTCTTTCCCGTGATCAAAAAACTTTAGTTTTGAAAGAATTTGACTTAAGCAATAATTCCAATAAAGATTTATGGGCCACCAATAGTTCTTATTGGGTAGAAGTGGAAAACGGAGCTCCAAAAGTATTTGAAAATCATTTAATAACAATTTCAGGAGATGACAAAAGACAGTTATTTATTGATGGCAAAGCCCTTACTCCAGTTGAATATGAAGTCAGAAGCATTTTAAATATCGATAAATCAGGAATCTTACTTCAAATAAGCACTCACCAAAATAATCTCTCACTTTTATTTGTGGATTGGAAAGGTAAAACGTCATTTGTTGGGGATCAGTTATCGTTTGTTACTGGATTAAGAAAAGACCACTTAACTTTAACTATTTCAACTAATGAAAAAAACTGGTATAGAAAAATTAGTATTTCTGATGGCAAGAATGAATTTGAA
>CAXBQJ010000161.1:0-2388 GCA_963977775.1 uncultured bacterium | reverse complement strand
AGGCAGCTAAAGGAGTTAAAGAAGAACCTATATCTCTTAATTGTTCAGCACGAAGTTTTGTTAAAAATCCGTATTCCCCAAAGTTTCCCCACCAAGTGATATCTCCATAATGAGGAATTTTTTCAAGCATAGAAGGAAACTTTTTATTGCCCCAATTAAATTTTCCTGACTCAACGACAATGCCACCAAGAGTTGTGCCATGACCACCCATAAATTTAGTCAAACTATGAATCACAATGTCAGCCCCAAAATCAATTGGTTTTATTAAATATGAAGTTGTAAGAGTTGAATCAACCACAAGTGGAATCTCATGACTATGAGCAATTTTTGCTAAAGCTTCTAAATCTGCGACTTTATTTGAAGGATTTGAAACAACTTCAGTAAGAATCAACTTAGTGTTTGGTTTTATAGCTTTTTCATAATCTTTGGGATCATCACTTGAAACAAAAGTAGTTTCTATTCCAAACTTTTTCATGGTCACATCAAGTTGGGTAATTGTTCCACCGTACAAATTAGAAGAAGCAACAATGTGATCTCCACTTTGAGTAAGACAAGCAAATACTAAAAATTGGGCAGATAATCCAGATGAGGTAGCAACTGCTCCAAGACCACCTTCAAGGGCTGCTACTTTTTCTTCCAATGCTGCAACTGTGGGATTAGCAATCCGGGAATAAATATTTCCATATTTTCTTAACGCAAATAAGTCACCAGCATCTTTGGTGTCTTCAAAAACAAAAGCAGTTGATTGATAAATTGGCACAGTTCTAGAACCAGTATTTGCATCAGGCAAGGTTCCAGAATGTAATGATTTAGTTTTAAAACCAAATTCTCTATTGGTCATTTAAGCAATTTATCACTGACTTGCTCACAGCTTGGTAGTCCTATCTTTGAATATGCGTGCTGGATAAACTTTTCTTATGGCCTTTGAAATCACCTACGAAATTGAAACAAAATCAAAGGATCTATTAATTGATGCCATCAGAGTTGAACAAACAATTGAATTTCCCTATAAATTAGCCAAACCTTGGATTCAAAATGAAGTTGTGGGCCAAGTAGTTTCTGCAACAGAAAAAGATAATAAATCTTTAGTAAAAATAAGTTATGCAAGTGAAGTTGTGGGAAATGAATTACCTCAGTTTCTTAATCTGTTATGGGGAAATGTTTCCCTATTTAATGGGGTAAAAGTTACTGATATTAAATTTCCTGATTCTTTTTTAAATAGCTTTTCTGGTCCAAGATTTGGGATAAAGGGTTTAAGACAATTACTAAACATTGATAAACGACCAATCTTGATGACAGCTTTAAAACCAATGGGAGAAACTTCAATTGATTTAGCCCAGATGGCCACAGCTCTTGTTGAAGGTGGAATTGATGTCATTAAAGATGATCACAATTTAGCTAATCAAGTTTGGGCTAAGTGGCAAGAAAGAGTAGAAACCATTTCAAGTGCCATAGAAAAAGCTAATAATCAATTTGGCACAAATGCAATTTATGCCCCAAGTCTAAATAGACCAAATGATCAACTTTTATTATCAGCTAAATTTGCTAAAGATACAGGTTGCAAAGCTTTACTTATTCTTCCTGGAATTTGTGGTTTTGATGCTATGAGATCAATTGCTGATAATGATGAAATAGCACTACCTATTCTTAGTCATCCTGCTTTACTTGGTTCTCATGTGATGAATCCAAATCATGGCTTAAGCCATGCCATTACTTTTGCCACTTTAGTAAGAATTGCTGGGGGAGACTTCACAATATTTCCAAACCAGGGGGGAAGATTTAGTTTTTCTTTAAATGAATGCAAATCAATAGTTGAAGCATCCTTATCTAAATTAGGAAATATAAAGCCCATATCAGCAGCTTTAGCAGGAGGTATGACTGTAGAAAGAACCCAAGAAATTGTTAATAACTTTGGTAAAGATATAACAATTTTGATTGGTGGAGCATTACATGATGGTGATCTTTTAGAAAACACTCGTCGTTTAAGAAAAGCTGTTGAAGATAATTAATTTGAAATCATCTTTTTGTAATCCTTTAGTATTACATTAAGTTTTAAAAAGAATTAATAAAAAAATATAACTTTACCCACAATAATTAGTTATCAACAGTAATTAATAACAAAAAACTAGTAGATGTTCTAATTTTTAATAATTAGTCATGGACAAAAACAAAACTAACTGCTATATTTATGGCAGACACAATTCTTGAGAAGAGATCAAAGCAAACCTTTGAGGTTTGCGCAATCCTCAAGAAAACACAAGATAGGAAGAAAACACATCACATACGTGATAAACACGTATGAATTTGTTTACGAAATATCTAATGATCCAGAGCAAAAAGTTGTCTGGATAGGTTTCGACGATAGAGGCTTGGAGCTTGAAGTGATTG
>CAXBQJ010000160.1:0-2425 GCA_963977775.1 uncultured bacterium | reverse complement strand
ACTATTGGCGCAACAGCAATTATTTTTGTACCAATTCTTGTTTCAATATCACTTTTATCTAGATCACGCACACGTCAACTTATCGATGCACTTCTTGCTGCAGGACTTTCAGTTTTAACATTGATTACAATTTCAATTTTTATCATTCAAAGTGATTCACCAAGATTAATTCTTGCATTAACAGGTGGTTTACAAACTCAAGGAGTAGCACCACTTGATCCATTAATTGCAGGATTAATTTCTTTTTTAGTCATTGCAAGAATTTTTGATCGAGGAAAATTAGGTTTAATAGCAATAATCTCTATTTTTTCTTTGGTATTTGTTTCTTTAATTGCTGGTCAAACTACAATTATTGCTCAACTAGTAAATATTTCACTTGGATGGGCAATTGGATTAGCTGTCAGATACAGCTTAGGAACACCCATCAATAGAGCTTCAGTAGAAAGAATTAAACAAGGAATTGAATCAAGTGGCAGACAAGTTGAGAATATCGAATTTTCTTTAGAAACAACTGAAGCAAGAATCTATAAAGTTTTATTAAAGAATGGTCAAAGTTTAAATGTTTGGGTTTTTGACTGGGAATTGCAAGGTTCAGGAGTTCTTGGTTCTTGGTTAAGAGGTTTATTTTTAAAAACTTCTGGTGATTTTCGAGGTATGAGTATTAGAAGAAGAATAGAAAGAACTGCACTATTGGCTCATGCCATATCTTCCACTGGAGTTCGAGTTCCAGAGGTTGAATTAGTAAGAGAATTAGAACCCGATTCAATTTTAATTGCCTTAGAAAATTTAACTGGAAATTCTTTAGCAGAACTTTCAAATCAAACAAATGGTGTTAATGAATCATATTTGGAAGATTTTTTACAAAACATTAAAAAGATTCATAATGCAGATATTGTGCATAGATCTTTATCTGCAGAAAATGTACTAGTCACAAATTCTGGTTCAATTGCCTTAACGGGTGTTCATTCTGGATCAATTGCTGCTACCCAATTACAGAAAAGAATTGATCTTGCAGAGGCACTTATTACTATTTCTCGAATAATAGGTGTAGAAAAAATGTTGAATTTAGCAAGGGCCGTTTATTCGGATAAACAATTAACAAGTGTAATTCCTGCTATCCAAAAAGTTGCAATGAGTCGAAAAACAAGAAATTATCTTAAAGATAATTCTTCATTAATTTTTGATTTGCGTAAAAAACTTGGAGAATTAGCCCCTAGTGCAGAAATTGCTCCAATTCAATTTCAAAGAATTAATTGGAAAAATGTTTTACTTGCACTTTCTTCAGTAGTTGCACTTTATGTTTTAGTACCACAATTTAGTCAAGTAAATTTCAAAGAATTACTCACACAAGCTCAATGGCAATGGGCTGGAGTTGCATTAATCGGTTCAACTCTCACATATTTTGCTTCAACAAGTTTATTACTGGCTTTTATCGTAAATAAAGTTAATTGGTTTAGAACTTTACAAGCGCAAGTAGCGGCATCTTTTGCAACTCTTGTGACTCCTCCGACTTTAGGCTCTGTTGCAGTAAATATTAGATTTTTGAATAAATCTGGAATATCCACGGCATCTTCGGCAAGTGCTGTTGGGGTTTCTCAAGTCGTAATATTTTTTGTGCATGTTTTTTTACTTTTAACAACAGGTGTTATTGCTGGAACCCAAACAGAATTATCCTTTAGGCCACCGCGCTTTACTTTAGTAATTTTTGTTGTAATTTTTGCAATAGTACTTTTAGCCCTTTCAATTACTCAAATTAGAAATTGGGTCTTGAAAAAAGCTAGACCTATTTTGTCGCAAGTTGGACCAACAATTTCAATTATTTTCCAACAACCTAAGAGATTAATTGTAAGTTTGATTTCAGCTAGTGCTTTAAATCTGTTTTATATTTTGGCATTTTTTGCTTCATTAAAAGCTTTTGGTGCAGAATTAACATTGGCAACTGCAGCTTTCGTATATCTAGCTGGAGCAACAATTGGTCAAGCTGCCCCAACCCCAGGAGGAATTGGTGCAGTTGAAGCAGCATTAGTTGCAGGTTTAACTGCCACAGGAATTCCTTCTGCTCTATCTTTATCTGGAGTATTGCTATATCGAATTTGTACTTTTTGGTTACCAGTTTTACCTGGTTGGTTTGCATTTGCTGATTTACAAAGAAAAAATGCTTTGTAATTTATTTAGAATTCAATAATCTTTCCCTAAATGCCAAAAATAGAGGAAAAGTAAAAGCAATTGCTGTAATAAAAGAAAAAAGTATATATGCCCAAACATATTTCATTTTTAATCTTTTACCTTCAAAAAATATAAAAATACTTGCTGCAGTTGCTGTAACAAATAAATCTGTTGTCGCAGACTGTACCGCAGGAGTTGAACCCCAGTCTGCAAAAAAGTCACTTCCTTGTTGAATTGCCAAAATATTGAAATACCAGCA
>CAXBQJ010000159.1:0-2469 GCA_963977775.1 uncultured bacterium | reverse complement strand
TTATACTTATTTGATAATAATTCATCTTAAATTCTTTGAAAATTTGAGTAGATGAAAAGAAATTCAGTGCAAAACTCAAAAAAATGAATATTCCGTAATACTGAAATCGTTCTGGCAAAAATACTGAGAAAGGATGGAATATAAGCGAAAGTAATGGGATTTGCCCATCAAATACCATCGTACTTGAAATTTCTAATCCATAATTGGGATTTAGTCCAAGAGGAAATTGAAATATAGGCTGTCTCCGAAAAAATTCCCATGAAATTTCAGCTATTCCATCTCCTGCTTCTAACCAACTAGTATTTTTTGGATTTATTATTTTTAATCCTGCGGTAATTCCTATCAAGGATAAAGAAAAAATAAACGAGAGAACTACAAAAAAATACTTTCAAAATTCTTTTTTAAATAATTCACGACTTTATTATACAAAATTTATTTAATTAACTCTTTTGTCCGTTTTGCCATAAATTCATCTAATTCTGCTTTGATTGCAGAATCCATTTCTGGCATTTGGTATTCAGTTAATTTCTTTTTAGCAATTTCATTGGCTCTTACATCTGTGGTTTTAGAACCATTTCGAGTCCATTTTTCAAAATTTTCACTTGATGATAAAAATGGTCGATAAAAACAGTCTCTGAATCTTTCCATTGTGTGAGCTGCTCCAAGAAAATGTCCCCCGTGTCCAACTTCAACGTGAGCATCAAATGCAAGTGAAGCTTCATTTATTTCTAGAGGAGTAAATTCAGCTTGTAGCATTCTTAAAATTTCAACATCCATCACAAATTTTTCATAACTTGCAACAAGTCCACCTTCAAGCCAACCAGCAGTGTGCATTACCCAATTTGCTCCAGCCAAAAATGTGGGAAGCATTGTCATTAAAGATTCGTATCCAGCTTGAGCATCAGTTGTTTGCGAGGAATTTAATCCACCACCTGATCTAAAAGGCAAACCAAAATGTCTTGCAATTTGTCCAGTACAAAGAAGACCAATTCCAGATTCTGGTGTACCAAATTGTGGTGATCCAGATTGCATATCAATATTTGATAAGAAAGAACCAAAAATAACTGGTGAACCTGGTCTAATTAGTTGTGATAAAGAAATTCCAGTTAAAGCTTCAGCAATTTGTTGAGCCAATGTTGCAGGAATTGTGACAGGACTCATTGCACCCATGAGAAGAAATGGTGTTAATAAAACTGCTTGATTTGCTGCTGAATATTCAAACTGGGCATCCAGCATTCGATCATCCCAACGCAATGGTGAGTTGCAGTTGATTAGTGAAATTGTGCAAGGAGTTTTTTCTATATTTTCTCTACTGCCGAAAACTATTTCAGTCATTTTTAGTACATCTTTTGCATTTCTACCGGACACAACA
The DNA here is from genome assembly GCA_963977775.1 of uncultured bacterium. Classification (GTDB taxonomy): domain Bacteria; phylum Actinomycetota; class Actinomycetes; order S36-B12; family UBA5976; genus ATZT02. The sequence goes on along the minus strand of CAXBQJ010000159.1, from coordinate 1,097 downwards.
TTTCCCATATAAATTTTGTCTGTCAACGTTTGTAATGCATAAGTCATGTCAATATGTCTTGTGTCTAATGATGCGTCATTTGGTTCACAAATAACACCACCTGCAGAATCCATTTCAGGAAATATTTGAGCTAATTTTGTAAAGTTTTTAAAATCTTCTAAAGTTGCATCTCTTCTTACAGATCCATCACGTACAAATGGTGGTCCATAAACTCCACTGAAAACCATGGAGTCTCCACCAATATGTACCGTGTTTTTTGGATTTCTTGCTTGAACATCAAATTCTTTGGGAGCTTTTTTAATTTGTTCCAAAATAAATTCTGGATCAAATTTGACATTATGATCCTCAATTTTTTGGCCAGCATTCTTAAAAAGTTCAATCGCGCGATCACTCATAAATTCAATGCCGATTTCACTTACGATACGTTTCCAGCCCTTATCTAGTGTGGCTATCGCATCTTGCGACAAGATTTCATATCGTGGCATTTTGTTTACAAACATTGCTTGATTTGCCCTTCTCTTTCTCGAAAATCCAATTCCTGCTTAATCTAGTGCTTGACGACACCCCGTGGGAACACTCTACAATATGAAACATAAGTTTCATATAGTGAAAACTATAAGGGGTGTTTTCTGATGGCTCCAAGTGTTAAAAGATCAACTGGTACTCAAGCTGTTGATCGAGCTGCTGATTTGCTCATCCAAGTTTTGAAATCTGAAAAACCTCTTTCTTTTTCTTACCTAACTTCTAATTCAGGTCTTGCCAAGGGAACTGCCAGTCGATTAATAAGTGCTTTGGAAAGAAATGGGCTATTGCAAAGAAATAAAAATGGCGAGATCGAAATAGGTTTTCTTATAAATCAATTTGCCTCTCGTAAAAGTCCTCTGAGTAAACTTGTCAATTTTTTACAACCAATTATGAAAAAACTAAATGAAGAAACAGGTGAAACAATAAGTTTAGCTATTTCAGGAAGTGATGCTGTTGAAAATATTGCCCAAATCGATGCTAAGTATTTGTTAAGTTCTAGAAACTGGGTTGGACAAAAAGTTCCATTTCATGCCTCAGCAGCTGGAAAAGTCCTACTTGCCTTTCAAGATATT
>CAXBQJ010000158.1:0-2498 GCA_963977775.1 uncultured bacterium | reverse complement strand
CTAAAGAAAGTGCATAACCGTAGGAAACAAGAATTGGCCTTAACCAAAAAACTAATGGTCCAGAATCTGGAATTAAGGCAGCAGGTTGGCTCCAAAAATTTGTGGTAATAAAAAAAGTGAAAATAACACCCAATATTGGAAGTTTTAAAAAAATAAGATTAGTTACTTTCATATTTAAATCAAACTTATCCAATCACTGCAAAAGACTTTAAATTTTGGTTAACTTGCCCACAATCTTTAACCAAGTTGCAACCGAATATCCAATAAGGACTCCAAAAAGTACTGTGCCAAGTCCCACAGTTCCACCTAAGATCCAGCCAATTGTTAAAACAGTAACTTCAATAAAAAGTCTTACTCGACCAACTGGCAAACCAGTTAAATAGTGAAGTCTTGTCATAAGACCATCTCTTGGACCTGCCCCCATATGACAAGTTAAATAAAATCCACTACCTAAACCAACAATGGCAATACCAGCAAGAATTTGTAAAATTTGCCAAACATTTTCCTTTGGGTGAGGCAAAATCTTCATCATCATTTCTAAAGACAAAGAAATAATGATGATATTTAAAACTGTACCTAAACCTGGTTTTATTTTTAAAGGAAACCAAAGAGCTAAGACTGCCACACCAGTGATAAAAGTAGTCCAACCAATACTTAAACCTGTTTGCACAGAAATGCCTTGAGCAAAAACTGTCCAAGGAGAAATTCCTTCTCCTGCAGCAAGAAGAAATGCTTCACCTGTTCCAAAAAGCCATAAACCTAAAATCAAAATTAAAAAAGTTGATGGTTTAGTTTTCCAATAATGATTTGATCGCCAAGGAGTAATTGGAATAGTTTTTGATGGGAAAAGCCATTTGGGAATATATTTTTTCAATGAAGACCTTGAATCATTAATTCATCTAGACTTTTTCTTGTTCGAGGTGCTAATTCTCTTTCTTCTAAATCTTTAACTAATTTAGTTGAATCAGATATTTTTCCTACCGCAATAATTACAAGTGGTTCAAATTCTTCACTCAGATTAAATAATTCTTTAATTTTATTTTTTGAAAAACCTGCCATTTGATGAGCAAAAAGACCCATGGAATAAATTTGAAAAGTTATTGATCCAACCGCAAGACCAGAATCAAATATTTCGTCTTTTGTCACTGGATTTCCATAGGCACAGACCAAAATCATTGCACTTGCATTTGGTGCCCATTCGGTATTAAAACCACTTAAAGTGGAAGAAAATGCTTTAAAGTTTTCATCATTTCTTTTCCCAACCAGAAATCTCCAAGGTTGCGAATTCTTTGAAGAGGGTGACCATCTTGCTGCTTCTAAAATTGAAGTAATTTTGTCATTTTCAATTTCATAGGTTTCATCAAAAGATCTTGGACTCCAACGATTCTTAATCACTTCGTGAATATCAACTTCAGTGTTGGCGGGTTTGTGTGGAATAGGCATACATAGAATTATTGTCTAATGTTTAAGAATGCGCGACTTAGGGTCGAAAAAGGTGTTATAAGAACATTTAATGCACGTCGTGGTCGAATAAGTGAAAAACAAATTGAAATACTTCAAACAGTTTTTCCAAAATATGAATTAGAAGAAAATAAATGGGATTTTACTAAGCTTTTTCCAAATAAAGAAATTATTTATGAAATAGGTTGTGGTGCAGGAGATACAACAATTGCTTTAGCAAAAAATAATCCAAACAAAATCATAATTGCAATAGAAGTTCATCGCCCAAGCATCACGCAATTAGTAGAAAAAGCAGAAAAAGAAAAATTAACAAACATAAGAATAGGTTTTACTGATGCAGTACAAATTCTTAAAGAAAGAATCGAAGATGAATCTTTGACTGAAATTCATGCATATTTTCCAGATCCTTGGCCCAAAAAAAGACACCATAAAAGGCGACTTTTTAGACCTGAACTAATAAATCTGATGCTACATAAACTAAAAAAGGGTGGACAAATTTTTATCGCGACTGACTGGCAAAGTTATGCAGAAGAAATATTAGAAAATTTGCCCAATTCGCAGGTTATAAAACGTCCTAGTTGGCGTCCTATCACAAAATATGAAAGAAAAGGTTTAAATGCGAAGAGAACTATAACTGACATCACATCACAAAAGTCCTAATTATTAAGATTGTTTTAAGAAATGGCTGATTTGATTAAAGATGCCAATGTGTGTTTTTAATGTTAATTTAAAAAATAGGATCAGGAAATAGAGGAAAATGCGTAAACGTAAATTTTGGATAATTTTACCCATAGTTGCCTTGCTTGGTGCGGGAATCTATTTCTATACAACTTCCACCTCAAAAGAAGTACAAAATTATCTAACAGAAAAATCAGGTCCTGCATTAATTGAAAGTAGTGTTTCAACAACTGGAAGTGTAGTTGATGAATACACCTTCAATATAAATTCGGATTCACCTGCCACGTTGACAAAAATTGCTGGTGTAGCAACAACAAGTTCAGGAACACCGGTATCACTTTCTGATACTTGGGTTGTTT
>CAXBQJ010000157.1:0-2651 GCA_963977775.1 uncultured bacterium | reverse complement strand
ATTGGAAGTTGGAGTAAAACAACTGGGGCCTTTAATCTGTCAATCAACATGTCGTAGGTGCGGGTATAAACAGCGCCAGTTCTATCTAATTTGTTGATGAATGCAATTCTTGGAACTTTATAGCGATCAGCTTGACGCCAAACTGTTTCTGATTGTGGTTCAACTCCAGCTACGCCATCAAATACTGCTACTGCTCCGTCTAAAACTCTTAAAGATCTTTCAACTTCAACAGTGAAATCAACGTGACCTGGAGTATCAATGATGTTAATTGTGTGATCTTTCCAAGAACAAGTTGTTGCTGCAGAAGTAATAGTGATACCACGTTCTTGTTCTTGTGGCATCCAATCCATAGTTGCTGCACCATCATGAACTTCACCAATTTTGTAATTAACACCGGTGTAGAAAAGAATTCTTTCTGTTGTTGTGGTTTTACCAGCGTCAATGTGAGCCATGATGCCAATATTTCGCACCTTAGCTAAATCAAGTTGTGTACCGGTTGCCACTTTTTCTTTTCCTTTTTCTTACCAGCGATAGTGAGCAAATGCTTTATTTGCTTCAGCCATCTTGTGAGTATCTTCGCGTTTTTTAACTGATGCACCTAAACCATTTGATGCATCTAAAATTTCATTCATCAATCTTTCTGTCATAGATTTTTCTCTGCGTTCGCGGGAGTAATCAACTAACCAACGAAGGGCAAGTGCAACTGCTCTAGCAGGTTTAACTTCAACTGGAACTTGATATGTTGCACCACCAACACGTCGAGATTTAACTTCAACTGTTGGCTTAATATTTTCTAAAGCTTTCTTTAAAATAACAATTGGATCAGTACCGCTTTTTTCTTTAGTGCCAATTAATGCACCATAAACAATTGATTCAGCAGTTGATTTTTTACCACGTGATAAAACTTTATTTACTAATTGAGTTATCAAAGGAGAAGAATAAACTGGATCAGAAACTAATGGACGTTTTAAAGCTGGACCTTTACGTGGCATTAGCTTTTCTCTTTCTTAGCGCCATAACGGCTACGAGATTGTTTACGATCTTTCACACCTTGAGTATCAAGTGCACCACGAATAATTTTGTAACGAACACCTGGCAAATCTTTTACACGTCCACCACGAACTAAAACAATTGAATGTTCTTGCAAATTATGACCAACACCTGGAATGTATGCAGTTACTTCCATTCCTGAAGATAAACGAACACGTGCAACTTTTCTTAATGCAGAGTTTGGTTTTTTTGGAGTAGTTGTGTAAACACGAGTACAAACTCCTCTGCGTTGTGGTGAACCTTTTAACGCAGGAGTTTTACTTTTCGCCGATTTTTCTTGGCGACCTTTGCGCACGAGTTGTTGAATCGTAGGCACGCTAGTGTTACTCCAGTTTCTCTTTTTTGTTTTCTTTCGATCTTGCTGAAAGTTCTAGAATCAAATGTGTGGGGGAAAATCCCTTTTTTCACTTGAGACGCGAATTCCTAATTTACGCAATACCCACGGCACGCCCGACATCGGGGGTCGGCTTACCAAGCGATAGCCTCAACTTGTGCTAAAGAGACTATTTATTCTGCTTAGCCCGATTTGGGTGCTTTCTGGATGCATCCAAGCAAACCCTCCTGTGGTGGCCCAAGCAACAGACTCTATATATGTAGTCAATTGTGTGACTTTTGAGCAAAAACCCACAGATCTTGTGCTTTATTGCGCTGATGCTGGACAAATTTTGTCTCAAATTAAATGGTCTAGCTGGGAAAACGATAAAGCAGTTGGGTCTGGAGTTTCAACAACAAATGATTGTGAACCAAATTGTGCAGCTGGAACTGATGTGGTTTCTAATGTGGAAATTACTTTAACTAAACCCGTTACTTCATCTGATGGAAAACGAGTCTTTAGCCAAATTGAAATGCAATATGAAAAACCTCAGCCATCTGGGGTAATGGATGAAGTTTTAGATCTACCTACAGATATTTTGCGTTAGTTTTTAAAAATTAATTTTATTTTTAATCCACCAAATTTAGAGTCTTCTAAAAATATTTTGCCTTGATGTTTATCTACCACTGATTTGATTATGCTCATTCCTAAACCAAACCCACCTGTGTCCCTTGATCTTGATTCATCAAGGCGTGAAAATCTTTCAAAAACTTCATTTCTTGCATTTTGAGGAATTCCTGGTCCTGAATCTTCAATTTCTATTTCAATAGAATCAACATTTTGTTTTAAGTTAACTTCCACTTTAGAGTCTTGAGGAGTATGCCTAATAATATTTTGCACGATATTTGAAAATAACTGCCTGATTGCTTCCTCGTCTGCTTTTAAGACAACATTCTTATTAATATTTAAAATAACTTGTCTGTTTGGATTTTGAATATTCAAATCTTGAAAATATTCTTCAATAATCTTACTTAAATTGATATTAGTGAAATTTATTAAAGCGGCAGAATCTGATTTTGTTAAAGTCAAAAGATCTTTTACTAACTTTTCCATTCTCAAACTTTCAGTTTCAATTCTAGAAATAGCTCGATCTCTTTGCTCTTTATCAATGTTAGATTTTTGCAAGATTTCTGAATAACCTCTAATGACAGTTAGAGGGGTTCTTAATTCATGAGAGGCATCTGAAACAAATTGTCTGATGGAAGACATCATTTTATTTATTGCATTA
>CAXBQJ010000156.1:0-2660 GCA_963977775.1 uncultured bacterium | reverse complement strand
GTTTTTATCTAAAACATCGTACGTCTGTTTCTTAGCTTGTGCTTGCTTAAATGCCTGTTGTTGCTGTGGCGTTGCTTGCATTATCTCACATCCTTTCATTATCTAAAGAAAAGGGCTGACGAATCAGCCCTGTGTTTGTTGTTCTTCTTGCGGTTGTGGCTTAGGTTTATAGGTTTCGTAATCAACCCAGACATTCGGTTCAATCTCGACAAGCACTTGACCGCTTTCAATAGTCCGAGTTGGTAAAGAGTAAAAGTCCATAATTTAACCTCCTAAACTAAAGCATAGTCTACATAACCATATCCTGTACCATTTGCACTGGATTGGACTTCAACCAGAATACTTTTTGAAAAATAAATTGGCTGTAGATATTCAAAAGTATATTGAGATTGAGGAACTGTGGTCGTTGTATTTCCTGAGTTGTGTTCGTATCCCCTTAAAGCCGCATAACTTGCGCTAGATAAAGTAAGCGCAGACCCACCATCAACTGTAATGCGAATCGTATAGTTCGAGTTTGGTTGAAATGTGCCAGATGTTGCCGCCGCAAATACGATTTTTGAAACCATCCCTTTACCTGCAGTAATGTTCAGCACAGTTGTGTATCCGCTTAAAGCTCCGTTCAAGTATGCAGAGTACGGCTTCGTTGGTTGAATACTTGAGGAGGATGTTAATGATGTGATTCCCATAATTACACCACCTTCAGTTGTTGCAGTTATTTCTAGATCATTTGGAAAATTTGGTTTTTCAATAGCTAAAGAGTGATATCTGGTTGCTCTAAAAGGTTTTTTTAAATTATTAAAAACACCTTTATTTTCATGAATTACTTGACTAGTTTTTCCATGAAGTAATTCTGGAGCTTTTGAAACTTTTCCACCTAAAGCTTCTGCTATTGCTTGATGTCCTAAACAAACTCCAAGAAGTGGTTTGTTTATTTTTATTGCTTCATTAACAATATTTATACATTCTCCAGCTTCATTTGGTGATCCAGGACCTGGAGAAAGTAACACTCCATCAAAATTTTTAATTTCCTCTTTTTTAACTTCATCATTTCTTTTCACCACAACTTCTGCACCTAATTGTTGTAAATATTGAACTAAGTTAAAAACAAATGAATCGTAATTATCAACTACAAGAATTTTTGTCATGATAATTTATTCTTAACTTTCACTGAATCTAAAAATAAAGATCCTTCGAAAGGAGCAAGTTCAACAAGCGGAAGTTTTTGCACATCAAAAACTAAACCATATAAATCAACATATTCTTGTAAAATTGTCACATTTGGATCATTTGCTAAGAAATCTGTAAGTTTTTCAACATCGCCAACTGCTTCGATTTTGAAAGGAGGCGAATAAACTTTTCCGTGTAACAACAAAGTATTACCTACACATTTAACTGCTGAAGTGGAAATGATTCTTTTACCCATGATGCTAACTCCCTCGGCACCACCTGCCCATAAAGCATTAACAACAGCTTGTACATCTTCTTGATGTATTAATAAATCATTCACATCTGGTCTTTCTGCTTCAGGAATTGATAAATCAACTTGCGGAGCATCATTTAAAGTCACAACTAAACCTGGTCCAACCATTGATGTAAAACCAATTGCTGGGCTAATTTTGGTTAATTGATTTTGCACAAAATCAACTTGCGATTTTTCTTCACTAGTTGTGATTTTTTCAATATCTCGTTGAACTTTTATAAGTTGATTTTCTAAATTATCTATTTTTTTTGCTTGTTTTCTCACTAAATCTTTTAATTCAGATGGTTTCTCCACTCTAATGTCAGCACCATTTGAAGTTAAAGTGCTTGCAGCAAGAAGAAAACCAGCTAGTGCAAACGCAATTAAACCAACGATATGAGAACTAATTCGACGCACAAATAAAGATTAATCTGCTCACCTTGTAACCTAGTAATCCCAATAGTTATTCATGGAGAAAAGATGCCAATTTCTAGAAAACGTAAAAAAACTGCTCAAAGCCAGATTCATGAAAAACAAATTTCACAAGAACCAATAAAACTTGATAGTCCACGATGGCTAGCACCTTTAATGGTGACAAGTTTTATTGTAGGGCTCTTATACGTAATAGTTTTTTACTTAGCAGGTTCTAGTATTCCTGGAATGTCAAATTTAAGTGCTGCTGCAAATATAGGTATTGGTTTTAGTTTTATTATCTTTGGTTTTTATTTGTCAACGAAGTGGCGTTAATTAAAACCCAAGTAGTTAGTGCACCTGCTGCAAGCCCACCCAAATGAGCACGCCAATCAATTCCTGAAATTACAAAACCTAAAACAACATTTATTAAAACCAAAGTTGTTATTTGTGAAATATCTAGATTAAATTTTCTGCCCACAATTAACATTGCACCCATTAGGCCAAATATTGCACCACTTGCACCAACAGAATAAGAATTTGATGGTGAAAACAAAAAGGATGCAAGTGATCCTCCCAAAAGGCTTACAAAATAAATTATTGTAAATTTCATTGAGCCAACTATATTTTCTAATTGACTTCCCACAACCCATAAAATATAGGCGTTAAAAAATAAATGCAGTATTGAACCGTGTAAAAATCCAGCTGTTATTAACAACCACCATTTGCCATTTGAAACAAATGGAGCAAAAAGTGCGAAATTTTCTATTAAAACATCTCCCAATAAAAA
>CAXBQJ010000155.1:0-2685 GCA_963977775.1 uncultured bacterium | reverse complement strand
TAAGTGCAACAAATGTCTCAGTTGCTGGTTCTATCCGAATTGAAAATAAGGAAATTTTGAATGACAAGAGTTCCTCGATTAGACAATTAAGAGGAAAAGATGTGGCAATGGTTTTCCAAGATCCTTTGTCTGCTTTAAATCCTTATTACACAGTCGGTGATCAAATAGGAGAAGCATTTAAAACTCATCATCCAAAAGCTTCAAAAGAAGAAGTTAAAAGCAAAGTATTAGAAGTGATGAAAAAAGTTGGTATACCTGAGGTTGAAAAAAGAATTGATTCATATCCACACGAATTTTCAGGAGGGATGAGACAAAGAGTTGTAATTGCTATAGCTCTTGTAAATGATCCAAAAATTCTTATTGCTGATGAACCAACCACAGCATTAGATGTAACTGTGCAAGCACAAATACTTGATTTAATGCGTGAATTACAAAAACAAAGTAATACTGCAATTATTTTGATTACCCATGATTTGGGAGTTGTCGCAGAAATGGTTGACCGGGTATTAGTTATGTATGCCGGTAGAGCTGTTGAAGTATCAGATGTTTTCTCAGTATTTGAAAATCCACTTCATCCCTATACAAAAGGATTATTAAATGCAGTAAGAAGTTTAGATACTGAAGTACATTCAAAATTGACAACAATTCCTGGCACACCACCATCTCTTTTAAATATTCCTAATGGTTGCTCATTTAATCCGCGATGCAGTTATACAAAATGGGTGGGAGAAAAATGTAAATTAGAGAAACCAAATTTGTTACAAATTGGAAAAAACTACAGTGCTTGTCATTTGACGAAAGATCAAATAGTTGAAATGAATAAAGAATCAGCAGTGGTGCAATAAATGAGTGTGGTTTTAGAAGTGAAGAACTTAGTTAAAACTTTTCCTGCTGGAAAAAAAGGATTATTTTCAAAACCTGCAGGATTTGTTCATGCAGTTGATGATGTTTCTCTAAAGATTGAATCAGGTCAAACTTTAGGAATAGTTGGTGAATCAGGTTGTGGAAAATCAACTCTAGGCAGAGTCATAACTCATTTATTAAAAGCAACGAGTGGAAACATTCTTTTGAATGGCAAAGATATTACGAATGCTAAGGGTGAAGAATTAAATCAATTAAGAAGAACGATTCAAATGATTTTTCAAGATCCATACTCTTCACTAAATCCAAGACACACAGTTGGTCGAATAGTTGAAATGCCTTTAGTAGTACAAAAAATTAATCCTTCAGGAGGAAGAAAAAAGAAAGTACAAGAATTATTAGAGTTAGTGGGTTTAAATCCAGAACATTACAATCGCTATCCCCATGAATTCTCTGGTGGACAAAGACAAAGAATTGGTATTGCAAGAGCACTTGCATTAGAGCCAAAAATTATTGTGGCAGATGAACCAGTTTCAGCTCTTGATGTCTCAATCCAAGCACAAATTTTAAATCTTTTACAGGATTTGCAGAAACAATTGGGACTTTCTTATATTTTTATTGCTCACGATTTATCAGTAGTTAAACATGTTTCAGATCGTGTTGCGGTTATGTATTTAGGAAAAATTGTTGAAGAAGCATCTAGTAAAAATATTTATGCTGATCCTAAACATCCCTACACACTGGCTTTAATGAGTGCAGTACCTGAGGCTAACCCTAAAAATAAAAGACAAAGAATTCTTTTGACAGGTGATGTTCCTTCGCCAATAAATCCACCTTCAGGTTGCAGATTCAGAACCAGATGCTGGAAAGCACAAGACATTTGTGCCACAACAGAACCCATTTTGACTCAAATTAATCCAAGCCACAATGTGGCTTGTCATTTTCCAGGTAATTGATTCAATAAATTTTTAGTAAAAAACTCTAATTGAATTTTCAATAAATTTTCAGTAATGACTTCTTGAGGGGTCATGTGACTTACCCCTGAAAGTGGAATAAATTCATGCAATTTACCTAAAGATAAAAGTTTTTGTGAAAGTTTTAATGAATGTGTTGCTAATACATTGTCATCAGCTAAACCATGAATAATCAGTAAAGGTCTCTCAAGTTTATGAGCTCGATTGATTAAAGAAAATTCTTCATATTTTGTTTCATCAATTTTTGGATTTCCTAAATATCTCTCTGAATATGCAGTGTCATACCAGCGCATATCAGTTACAGGAGCACCAGCTATTGCTGCATGAAAACGATCTGGTGCATCTAGCACAGCAAGAGCAGCAAAATATCCACCAAAAGACCAGCCAGTTATTCCAACTTTGTCTAAATTTAAAAGATTAGGAAATTTTTTATTTGCTTCATCCAGAACTAAAATTTGATCTGCAAGTATTTTTTTACTCCAAGATTCATAAATTTCATATTCCCATTTTTTTCCTCTGCCAGGTGTGCCACGATTATCTGCCACAATGACTGCAAATCCTTGATCTGCAATCCATTGATCACTTATAAAAACTGAAGCATTTTTTAAACAATTTGCAAAGTGAGGGCCACCATATGGTGCAAAAATCACGGGAAGTTGTTGGTCAAATTTATACCAAGTTGGAAATATTATTGCCGAAGATATTTTTGATTTACCTGCATCGAAAAATTCTATATTGGGGGAAAATTCTATTTTTTCTAAATCTTCCTTTAATTCAAATTCATTCTTGCCATCAGAAATACTAATTTTTCTATACCAGTTTTTTTCATTAGTTGAAATAGTTAAAGTTA
>CAXBQJ010000154.1:0-2686 GCA_963977775.1 uncultured bacterium | reverse complement strand
GCTGCTTCTGGACCTGGTGCAGTTATTTCAAGTGCGCTAGAACGACCAGGTTCAGTAAGTGAACCGTGAGCTAAAAATGCACCACGCCATGCAGACTCTGCATCACAAATTCCTCCACCAACAACAGATGGTGGTAATCCTCTTATTGGTCTTCCTGCTGAATCAATTAATCCTGTTTGTTTTGCTAAAACATCTCCACCTTGCACAACTCGCACAACATATCTGGCACCTTTTCTAATTCCTGATCCTTGAAGAACTGACATCTCAGCATCGTGACCATAAAGTTCAACAATGTCTTTTCTAAGTCTTCGGGCAATTTGGCCTGCATCAAGTTCTGCTTCAACCACAATTTGTCCAGCTACAAGATGCAATCCACCTGCAAATCTAAGAAGCGCAGAGACTTCTGCTTTGCGACAACAACTTTTACTAAGTTCAACACGAGCTAATTCATCTTTTACTGCTGCTGTCATAGCCATAACTTATATTTTGACACAAGTTATTCGGCGTGTCAGATTGTTTTAAATCTTTTTACTCTTTGTAACTTAAATCATGTCACACAAGTAACATGCGTAACTTTTATTATTCTTTACCTAAATCTCTGTGCACCACGCGAACTTTTGAACCAGTTTTAATTAAATCTTGAGCAACTTTCTCACTTATTGTGACGCTTCGGTGTTTTCCACCTGTGCACCCAATTGCAACGGTTACATATTTTTTGCCTTCTCTTAAATAACCTGATTTTGTGGAATTAATTAAATGCAAAATACTTTGATAAAAATCTTCTGCCCCATCTTGATTTAAAACAAATTCTTGAACTTTCTTATCTAATCCTGTTAAATCCTTTAAATCTTTTTCCCAAAATGGATTTGCTAAAAATCTTGCATCAAAAACAAAATCTGCATCAATAGGAATTCCATATTTAAAACCAAAAGATAAAATTGTGGCTTGGAAAGATTCAACGTCACTTTCAAAAGTTTTCTCAATAACACTTCTTAAACCTGGCGAAGACATATCAGATGTGTCAATTACTATGTCAGCTATTGCCCGTAAATCTCCCAATAATTCTCTTTCGGTTTGCAAACCATCCAAAACTCTTCCCTCAGCTTGTAATGGATGAGGTCTTCTACTTCCTTCAAATCTTCTCACTAAAGATAAGTCCGAGGCATCTAAAAATAAAACTCTGGTTTGCCACTTTTTTTCTTTTACTAAATTTAAAGATTTATCAAGAGATGAAAAAAGTTTCCCACCTCTTACATCAACCACAACAGCAATATGGCTAGCTACTCCTTGTTCTTTAACATCATTTAATGCATCCAACAAAACCGATGGAGGCAAATTATCAATAACAAACCAACCTAAATCTTCCAAAGCTTTTGCAGCAGTTGAGCGACCAGCACCAGACATACCGGTAACTATTAGAACTTCAGGATTTTTCATAGTTATAGTCTGCCCTATATTCTCAATTTTCGATAATTTCACCAGTTAATGGATCAAATTTAGGTGTTACTACACTCAAACTTTGCAAAATATTGGTTGCAAGACTTTCTGTTATTCCAGGAATTAGCATTAATTGATTTTTATCTGATTTTCGAATCTCTGATACCGAACCAAATTTATCGAGCAGTAATTTGATTTTCTTTTCCCCTAAACCTTTAATTGTGTCAAGCTCACTATTAAGACTTGCCTTAACATGTCTTTGTCTAGTTTTAGTTATAGCAAAACGATGAGCTTCATCTCTTATTCTTTGCACTAAAAAAAGTGCTTCACTATTTCTGGGCAAAATTATCGGATCTTTTGCTCCTGGTTTCCATAATTCTTCTAATCTTTTAGCAATTCCAACAGTTTCAATGTCTGAAAGACCTAGTTCATCCAATGCATGCCTTGCAGCATTGACTTGGGCTATGCCACCATCTATTAAAACTAAACTTGGTCTGTAGGCAAAACTCTTTTTTTGATCTTTATCATTTTCTTGTTCTTGTTCATCTATTAAATAGCGATATCTTCTGGTTACAACTTCAGCTATTGCACGTGGGTCATCTTGGCCTTCAAAAGATTTAATATTAAAAGTTCGATAATGCTTTTTCTGAGCCAAAGCATCTTCAAAAACTACAAGAGACGCTGTTGTGCTTGTACCTGAAATATTTGAAATATCAATACATTCGATTCGAAGTGGTGCTTGGTCTAAATCTAGTGCTTGTGCCAATTCTTCTAAAGCCTTTGATCTAGCTAATAAATCTGCAGATCTTTTAAGTTTATGAACAACTAAATTTTGCTCCGCATTTTTTTCGCTAGTTTCCATCAATTTACGCTTGTCACCTCTTTGTGGTTTTCTAACATCAACACTTTTATTCGCATTTTTTGATATCCACTCAATTATGCTCACCAAATTTTCTAAATCTTGGTTTACTAATATTTCTTTAGGAATTGAATCTCCCTCTAATTCTCCATATATTTGAGTTAAAAGATCTTCAAAATGATCAGGCAAATTTTTGTGATCAATTCGATCAGATACGAAAGATCTTTCACCTTTGATTTGACCTTGTCTGACATGAAAGATTTGGACCGATAAATGTAATTCATCAGCAGATAGTGCGATCAAATCTGCATCAGTTTCATCATCAAAAACGATGGCATTTAATTCCACTACTTTATTTAAAGCACCCAATCTATCTCGAAATCTTGCAGC
>CAXBQJ010000153.1:0-2704 GCA_963977775.1 uncultured bacterium | reverse complement strand
ATAGGAATTATGAACATAATGCTTGTTTCGGTTAGAGAAAGAACTCGAGAAATTGGAATTAGAAGAGCAATCGGTGCGCAACAATCCCAAATATTAACTCAATTTTTAATTGAAGCAATAGTCCTTTCCCTTTTAGGTGGAATTATTGGTGTGATTATTGGTGAAGTTGTTGCATACTTTTTAGCACAATTAGGTCAGTGGAATTTTGTTTTAAGTCCAACCATAATTTTGGCCTCATTAGGTTTTTCTATGTTTGTCGGTGTTGTTTTTGGTGTTTGGCCAGCCAGGACTGCTTCAAAATTAAAACCTGTGGAGGCATTGCGTTTTGAATAAATCTTGTCATCTGACAAGATATTTTCCGTGGCCGAATTAGTTTTTTTCTCAGGAACAATGGACAGTGGTAAATCAACACTTGCCTTACAAACTCACCACAACCATTCCAGCGCTGGAAGAAAAGGTTTAGTTTTTACTAGAAAAGACCGAGCAGGTGAAGCAACTTTAAGTTCAAGATTAGGTTTGCAAGCAAAAGCAATTGAAGTTTCACCAGAAACTAACTTTTTAAGATTAATGACCCAAGCACTTTCTCGCGGTGAAACCGTTGATTATTTAATTTGTGATGAAGCTCAGTTTTATGAAACAGACCAAATAGAGCAACTTGCAAGAGTTGTGGATGATTTTGGCATTGATGTTTTCACATTTGGTATCACCACAGATTTTCGAACGGAGCTTTTCCCAGGAGCGCAAAGATTATTAGAACTTGCTGATCGAGTAAATATTTTGCAAGTTGAGGCACTTTGTTGGTGTGGCAAAAAAGCTACTCACCAAGCAAGAATTGTTAATGGTGTCATGGTCACTCAAGGTGAACAAGTTGTGGTTGGCGATGCTGGACCGAATGCAAAAGCTGATGAAATTATTTACGAAGTTTTGTGCCGTAAACATCACATGAGGAAAGTTACTTCAAAGCAAGCAAAGCAGGAGCACATGTCCAAATCAGCTTTGCCATTTGAGGATAACTTTGGGTGACAAAACTTTAACTATTACGCGACAATTTAAAGATGTTTTTGGTGAGCGTAATTTTAGATTACTTTTTTTAGCTAGATTCATTTCAAATGTTGGAAACGGAATTGGCCCCATAGCCTTAGCTTTTGGTGTTTTAGATTTAGCTGGTGCAAATGCCACTTCTTTGAGTCTTGTGATGGCTGCAAGAACCTTGCCTTTAATTTTGTTTGTTTTGTTTGGGGGAGTCATTGCAGACAGATATGGCAGAGCAAAACTTGTAAGTTACACAGATATTTTATTAAGTCTATTTGTTATTTTTGAGGCATTTTTATTTATCACAAATCAAGCAAGTGTCAGTTGGCTAGTTTTATTAGGACTTGTTACTGGCGTATTACACGCATTATGGTTTCCAGCTTTTCCTGGAATCATGCCTCAGGTAATGCCAAAAAAGAAGTTACAAAGTGCAAATTCTACAAATGCACTTGGAGTAAATGCAGCAAATGTTATTGGTTACTCGATTGGTGGCATCTTGGTAGTTTTAATTGGTCCAGGCTGGGCTATTGCAATAGATGGATTAACTTTTTTAATTGCTGGACTTTTAATTTTTAAATTAATTAAATTTGATAAACCAAATGATGTGAAAGAACAAGAAACTGTACTAAAAGAAATAAAACTAGGTTGGCGAGAAGTAAAAATAAGACCTTGGATATTGGCTTGCGTTTCTGCTTATTCTTTAATAGTCATGTGTTATGAACCATTACTTGCGGTAATGGGACCTTATCAAGCAAAAGAATTTCTCAATGGCCCTCCATCTTGGGCATTTATAGCAGGAGCACATTCTGCCGGAATGATGTTTGGTGTTGTTTTAGCAATGAGGATTAGACCTAAACATCCATTGTTTGTGGGCTTGATTTTTTCAAGTTTGTTAGCACTTTGGACCTTAACTATGGCTTTAAATACGCCAATATTTTTAATAGCTTTGAGTTCCTTTTTAACTGGAGTAGGTTTTGATCTGTTTTTTGTATTTTGGATTACTACATTACAAACTCAAATTCCAAAAAAATCCTTATCAAGAGTTTTGTCATACGATGCTTTTGGTTCATTTCTATTAGGACCAATTGGTTTAGTAATTGCAGGACCTTTAATCGAAACAATTGGAATTAAAGAATTATTATTTATTTGCACTATTATTATTGTTGTTGCTATTTCATTTAGTATTAGTATTAAATCTGTAAGAAAATTAGAAATAAAATACTAAATATTAATAATTTATAACAATTTTATAAATAATCGATTTGTGAGGGACTTCTATAAAATTCCCTCATAGGTTATGGGGGTGAAAAAATCAATAATTAATCAAAAGATAGATTAAATATTAGTTAATAGGAGTTGATTTTTAATATGAAAGCGCTCGTTATCGGAGCGGGTGGCGTTGGTAGAGCAATAGCCAACATTGCATCTAGAAGAAAATTTTTAACAAGTATGGTTATTGCTGATCGTTCTATTGAACGTGCACAAAATGCCATAAAGAAAATTGATGATGATCGATTTGACGCAACAGATGTAAATGCAGCTGAATTAGAAGACGTCAGAGAATTAATTAGAGACACTAAACCAGATGTAGTGATAAATGCTGTGGACCCAAGATATGTAATGCCAATCTTTTTAGCTTGCGAAATAGAAAACACCAACTACATGGATATGG
>CAXBQJ010000152.1:0-2749 GCA_963977775.1 uncultured bacterium | reverse complement strand
CAATAGTTCAGGAGCTATTTTTAGTAGTTTCTGATAATTAGATTGAGTTGCTATTGTTTTGAGTCTTGATTTGGAAATAAGGCCTGTTCTGGCTTCATCAATAACAAATTGATTCCATGGAAAAAATGACTCAGCATTCAATGGACTTATGTCTGCTGGTGGTGTTGGTGGAAATTCACTTTCTTTTCTTTTCCTCCATGGACTTGGATGAAGCTCAATATCTGGAAATCTTCCTTTTCTAGGAACATAGCCAGAAGGCTGATATTTTGCCAATCCAGAAGGAGGAGTTTCTTTTGTTCTGAAGACATCTTCTTTTTCTCTTGTAAAAACAGGTTTTGGGGCTTCCTCTGGAACAGGATCGGGTTTCCCTTCTGCTCTTCTTGCAATAATGTCAAGAATGCTTTGCACTTTTGTAGGGTCGAGAATTTCAAAAGTTTTACTTTCTGGAGAAACAAATGAACCCCATTTTTCATCTTTATCTTTTGAAACACCTGAAAATCTTTTCCATAGTTTTTCAAAACCCGGACTTGGTAAGCTGGGTTCTGCCATGCCTGATAAAGACTCAAGTTTTTTACTCAAATCTTCGGTTTTTTTCTGAAATTCTTCTGTGGATTTTTCGGCATCATATTTGTTGATATGATCTTGGATGTCATTGATCAGCTTATCCCAGTCTTTACTGTGTGCCAATCCTTCGTAATTATCTCCACCTGTTTTTTTAGCTATTTCTATTTCTTGATTGAGTGATTCAAATGCTTTCTCAATATTATTTTGTGCAAGTTCTATGTTGTTTGACTTTAGTGCTTTAATAGACCTTGCAACCATTGACGCAATGTGGTCAAAACTCAAATCTTGCATTTTGTATTTTCTGCCAACTCTTTCAGCAGCAGTACCACGGGTTCTAGATGCAGCAGCAGATGGATCATAATCAACTTGTTTGCCTTCTTCATCAGCACCCAATGATTTAGTCTTTTTAAATTCGCTTTGAACATAAGCGTCAGCCATATCAGAAGCGTTGAATTGGATTTTTTCCAATGCAGTTTCTACTGCACTTTTGCCATTTTCTCCAACTTCAAGGCTTAGTGTCCCGTCATCAGATTTAGGCAAATTTTTAATTTCCGCATGATTTGTCCTACTCGCACCACCAAGACCTTTCAATATGCCGTCTGTTGTCATCATGGAAATGATTGTTGACATCAAGTCAGTCATCGGAATAAACTTTCTTGTGTCTTTCAATTTGCGAGACGCAAGAATACCTGTTTTAATTTTTTCAAAAGGATCAATGGCAGCAGATTTAGGGAAACCAAACAAATTAATGATTTGTTGATTTATCTCTTTCCTAAAAAGATTTAGGTTTTTCTTGTCAGCAAGTTTTTCTTCTGGTGTAAGCTTTACTGGCTCACTTTCTCCGTCTTTTTTTCTTTGTCTACGAGCCTCCTTTCTTCGTCTTTTTTCTTCTGCTTGTCTTTCTTTTGCAGCCTTTTCTTCCTTTTCTTGAGCAGCCTTTTTTTTCTTAATTAAAACATTTTTTACAGCTTGACGAGCATTTTTTGGCTGAAGATCAAGACTTTTGCCATATTCTTTTTCGACTTCTTTTTCGATAGCAGTATCTTTATCTCTTTTGATTTGTGCTTGAAGAAATTCTTTTTGTCTGGCTCTAAATGCTGGACTATTTACATCGACTTTTTCATATGGAGATGGATAATCATCAACAGTTACAGATGGATCATCATCAGTTTTTGGTTTTTTATAGAAAGCAGCTTTCCAATCTTCTACTTCTGTTGCATATTTATCAGGGTCTTTTTCAATATACTGCATATCAGGACTGTTAGCATCTGAATCATCAGCCTCAAAAATAGATGATACATTATCGTTGTTTGCAGTTGTAGACAAATTAATCCAGCTTCTAAAGTCGATCATATTATTACCTCTTAACTTTATTTATTTATCAAATTGCATTTTTGATCGATTTTTGTAAAAAAACCCTTATCCAGAAAGGATAAGGGTTTCTCCTAAAATAAATTATCTTGAGTAAATTTTTAATCTAAAGTAATGCGTGGGGTAATTGCGATCTCGCCACCACCTGCTGGTAAAGTGAACGGAGCCGTGGAAAATCTTTCCACCCACAATAAACTAGGAGTCATTTCAGTAGTAGTGACATAATAACCGTAAATAGTAGCTGTTGTACCAAAGTAGAATGTTTGCTCACTATAAACGGCTGAGTTCGTTCCTGCGGTTGATGTGTAAACTGTCCAGTTCGCACCCGCAAGAGTAACTGCTGTATATCCGGTTAAGGTGGTTTCAGTAATGTCACTTAAAACAGTAGATTTTGCAGGAACTAAATTATTGGAAAATAAACGCAAGACTCTCTCTCCCCCAACGGGGCCAGAACCACCATCCTGTGAAAGTTGATTTACTATGTATTTCAACAAAAGCACATCGCCGGTATTTGGAACAACTAAAGCCATAAAAACCTCTTCTTGCGTTCATCATATATAGAGTAATTTTTAAAAAATCATACATTTTTTCCACTACTATAATTTATGGCTCTCAAGAATAAAGATGGAAGCACTTACAAGCTTGCCAAACCTAACCCAATCATGAAAGATCAAACACTATGGGACAATGAAAAATTCATCGTCCATAACATGACTTGGACACCAGAAAAAAGTATAGACGATACAGAAATCAACCCTTTGCAAACAGACCTAATAGTACAAGATTCATTTATAAGTGAACTGGAAATCACAAA
>CAXBQJ010000151.1:0-2752 GCA_963977775.1 uncultured bacterium | reverse complement strand
CTTGTTTGTATTGAGCAATCACTTGCGAAATATCCAAAGTTCCGCCTGAATTTAGATAATTTTGAAAAACTTCACCACCAATTATGTTTGCTTGATGATAAGTCTCTGTATGACAAATAGTTTTATAACTTCCAGTGCTTGCATCTACTTCGCCATATTTTATTGGATATTCTGGCGGACAAGAAACATCTCCATCAAAAGATACATTTGCATTCGCACTTGGTGTGATAACAAGGCTAAGTAAAAGTGATGAGCAAAGTATAAATATTTTTTTCATATTTCCCCTAAATTAAGTATGTCATTAATAGATTAGGTAATACCACTGACAAATAATTTGTCCGATTTGACTAATTTTCTGAAAATAATCCTTCAGGTATTTCGTTTACGACTTCTCTTGCAACTTGAAAAGAAAGGTTAGAAGAATAACCTTTTCGAGCAAGTAAACCCACAATTTTTCGCAATTGTGTTTTGGGGTCATCACTTTGAATAGATCTAATTTTTTTACAAGCAAGGCTTAATGCAGCTTGAAATTCTTGACTCTGACTAATTTGAGCAACTGCTTCTTGGGCAATTTCCTCAGACACCCCTTTTGCTCTTAGCTGTTGACGTAATGCGTTTTTACCTAGTTTTTTTCTAGCATGATAATTCTGCACAAAATTTTCACTAAAAGCTTGATCATTTATTAAGCCCAATTCTTCAAAACGATTAAGAGCATCCTGGGCAATACTTTCTTCAATTCGTTTATTTTTTAAATCTTGTGCTAATTCTTTTCTAGTTCTTGGAGCATTAGATAATCTTTTTAATAAGACTTCTTTAGCTATTTGATGAGGATCAATCTCAGCAGTTTTTTCTAAATCAACAAGAGGCAATTCTAAAATAGTTGCATCTTTATTATTTTTTTTCGGTTGGCGTTTTTTTTGAAAATCGCCAACCGAATTAAGCGAAACTACTTCACCCATTTATTCACTAGCTGCAATTTGCACAACATCTGCATCAGCAGATTCAGCTTTTGCTCCTAGTGAAAAGACTTCCTTAATCTTTCTTTCAATTTCATTTGCTAAATCAGGGTTGTCTTTTAAGAAGGCTCTAGCATTTTCCTTACCTTGACCTAATTGATCACCTTCATAGGTAAACCATGAACCACTCTTTTTAACAATGTCATTGTCGACACCCATGTCAATGAGGCTTCCCTCTCGAGAAATTCCTTCTCCGAAAATGATGTCAAATTCTGCTTGTTTGAAAGGTGGAGCCATTTTATTTTTCACAACTTTTACTCTGGTTCTGTTACCAACGGCATCAGTACCATCTTTCAATGTTTCAATTCTTCGCACATCCAAACGAACTGAAGAATAGAATTTCAAAGCTTTTCCACCAGTTGTAGTTTCTGGTGAGCCAAACATGACACCAATTTTTTCTCTCAATTGATTGATAAAGATTGCTGTGGTGTTGGAATTTGCCAAAGCGCTTGTCATTTTTCTTAAAGCCTGGCTCATTAATCTTGCTTGTAATCCCATATGGCTATCGCCCATTTCACCTTCAATTTCAGCTCTTGGCACAAGTGCTGCAACTGAATCGATTACCAAAATTGATAATGCGCCAGATCTAACTAACATGTCAGCAATTTCTAAAGCTTGTTCTCCAGTATCTGGTTGACTCACTAAAAGTGCATCAATGTCAACCCCAAGTTTTTGAGCATATTCTGGATCTAATGCATGTTCAGC
The DNA here is from genome assembly GCA_963977775.1 of uncultured bacterium. Taxonomy (GTDB): domain Bacteria; phylum Actinomycetota; class Actinomycetes; order S36-B12; family UBA5976; genus ATZT02. The sequence continues at coordinate 1,031 of CAXBQJ010000151.1, read as the reverse complement.
GTCAATAAATGCTGCTATTCCGCCAGCTCTTTGTGCATTCGCAATTGCGTGCAATGCAACAGTTGTTTTTCCACTTGACTCAGGTCCATAAATTTCAACTACACGACCTCTTGGTAAACCACCAATTCCAAGTGCGATGTCTAAAGAGATTGAACCAGTAGGAATAACTTCTGCTGGTGGACGATCATCTTGTCCAAGACGCATAACTGATCCGCGTCCAAACTGACGATCAATTTGTGACAGAGCTGCTTCTAAAGCTTTGTCGCGGTCGTTTGCCGCTGTTGCCATTTTGACCCTTTCTTTTGGTCCTAGTTTTGTCTTTGTACTTAAACCAAGTTAGGCCTTAGTACTGACATTTGTCCTGGACCTTTTGCAAGGTTGGGGACATCTCTTACCTGTGCACAATACTCGAACAGGTGTTCGAATCTTATCAGACACGCCGCCTATTCAAAAGAGGAGTCGATGCCTTGATTTGAAGCCACAGCTTTCCAGATGGTTTGGGCATCAAAACCCAAGCTAAGGGCCTCATCAACACTAATTCCGCCAAGTTCAGGCAATACAAAATCTTTCGCCCATGAGGCTGCGTAATCCTCACCAAAATGAGCTTTTAATCTTCGACGTAATTCTGTTACCCACATAAGAATTCAAATCTAACAATAAATGCAAGACTATAGGCACATATGGATTTTTATGGTTTCACACTTTTATTACGTTGGATTTTAGGTTGGTTTATCCAGCCAAAACTGGCCAGACTTCCAGAAGAAACTTCTCATACAAAACTTAGTGTGATCATTCCTGCCCGAAATGAGGAGAAATCGCTTCCAAACTTACTTGATTCTTTGTCAAAATCGGAATTAAAACCAGATGAAATCATCGTGGTTGATGATCACTCAACAGATAAAACTTACGAAATAGCAACAAAATTTAATACCAAGGTGATTACCTCTAAAGAATTACCTCAAGGTTGGACAGGGAAATCTTTTGCCCTGATGCAAGGTGCTTCAAAAGCAAAAAATGAAAAAGAAAAACAA
>CAXBQJ010000150.1:0-2771 GCA_963977775.1 uncultured bacterium | reverse complement strand
ATTTAGTTTATGTTGAACAAGTTGAAGGTGGTTTAACTAGAATTGCAGCTTTATATAATTCAAACTTTCCATCAAAAGTTGGACCTGTTAGATCAGCTCGTATTTCTGATCTAGAAATTTTGGAACAATTTGATAGACCAGGTTTTGCTTATTCTGGTGCTAACAAAGCATTGTTACCAAAAATTGCTAAAAAACCATTAGTTAGATTTGGTCCAAGTTTAAACGGAGCAAAATATTCAAGAGATTCTTCTCGTAGAATTCCACATAACTTAATGTTGAATCTTTCAGCAACTGTTAAGGCTGGAAAATCTAAACTTGGTGCTGCAAAAGATATTGGATTTATTTTTTCTGAAACAGCCCCTGCAGGTGGAAAAGCAACTTCAACATTTAAAGCTTCATGGCCATCATCAAGTGTGAGTGGCAAATGGAATGGAAGTGGCTGGGCAATTGCTTTAGATAACAAAGCACAAAAAGATAGAGCAACTGGAAATGCTGTTGTTGCTCAAACTGTTGTTGTGCAACTTGTTACTCAAACAGTTTCTGGATATGGCGATAAGTTCGGTGGCAAAACACCACTTGTTAAAACAGTTGGAGCAGGCAAAGCATTTATTTTGCGCGATGGCCAACGTTTTGATGGTGAATGGTCAAGACCAGCAGCTGGATCTGGCACTACCTACACCTTTAGTGGTGCACAAATTCCTTTCGATATTGGACAAGTTTGGGTTTTACTTGTGCCAAATGATTCAAAAGGAAAATATTCGTTTAAATAATTAACGAAGTTTCTTACCTTTATGGGTGGGAAATCTTTGTGTTCGGTTAATCTTGAACATAAGAGATTTCCCACCCGCTTTTTACTTGAGAAAGAAATTAAATGTCGATTAGTAAAGATACCGATATTAATTTAATTTCTACACATATTTGGCCAAAAAATGCAAAAAGAAATAATGCTGGTGTTTTAGAAATTGCTGGCAAAAATGTTATTGAATTAGAAAAAGACTTTGAAACGCCACTTTTTATTCTTGATGAAGACGATGCACTTGAAAGAGCAAGGCGTTACAGAAAATCTTTTTCTAAAGATCTGTTTGAGAATAAATTAAGCAAAGAAACCAAGATTTATTATGCTTCTAAAGCATTTTCAGCAGTTAGATTCCTGCAAATGCTTGCCCAAGAAGGTTTGGGTGTTGATGTTGCAACAGAAGGTGAATTACGAGTTGCCTTGAAAGCAGGGATAGATCCAAAAGACATTATTTTTCACGGCAATAACAAATCTTTAAGTGAATTGGACTTTGCACTTGAAAATAATGTGGGAATTTTTGTAGTTGATTCATTTTTTGAAATAGCAAGACTTGCCCAAATTTCTAGTGAAAAGAATAAAAAAGCCGAAGTTTTGATCAGAGTAACAGCTGGAGTTGAGGCTCATACTCATGAATTTGTGGCAACTGCACATGAGGATCAAAAATTTGGATTTTCTCTAGCAGCAGGTGATGCCGATGAAGCTGTGAGAAGGGTTATTAAAGATGAAAATTTGAACTTTAAAGGACTTCATTCTCATATTGGTTCACAAATATTTGAAAATAAAGCATTTGAAATTGCGGCACAAAGATTAACTGAACTTTCCGTGAGGATTTTTAAGGAACATAATGTACAAATTGAGATGTTAAATCTTGGTGGGGGAATGGGAATTGCATATATAGATAGTGATTCCCCACTTGAAATTGAAAGCATGGCAAAAGAATTAGTTGAAATAGTTTATAAAAATTTTATAAATTCTTCACTAAAAATGCCCCAACTTGCATTTGAACCAGGTAGAGCAATTGTTGGTCCTGCCATGATTACGTTGTATCAAGTTGGAACTATAAAATCTGTTCAATTAGAAAGTGGAGAAAAAAGAACTTACGTTGCTGTAGATGGTGGAATGAGTGACAACATCAGAACTGCCCTTTACGGCGCTGATTACACTTGCGCATTAGTTTCAAGACTTTCCAACAAACCCTTAATGCTTTCTAGAATTGTGGGAAAACATTGTGAGAGCGGAGACATAGTTGTCAAAGATTGCTATTTACCAAATGATTTAGCGCCAGGAGATTTAATCGCAGTTGCAGCAACTGGTGCTTACAACAGGTCAATGTCTTCGCAATACAACCTAGTTTTAAGACCTGGAGTTATTGGAATTAATAATGGAAAAGTTCGAGAAATTTTGAAACGAGAAACTTTTAAAGATTTATTTATTACTGACCCCGGGATGTAATTTTTTCTCCACTAACAATTAAGGCAACTCCGCTTAATACGATTGCGCCACCTAAGAAAAGTGGCCATTTAACCGGTTCACTTAAAACAATTAATCCCAGCAAAACGGCAATTACAGGATTTACATATGCATAAGTTGAGGCAAGAGAAAGGGAAGTGTTATTTAAAAGCCAAATATATGCACCATAACCAACAATTGAACCTATTAAAACCATATAAACCCAAGCCCATTTAGAAGTAAGTGACATATTGACAATGGTTTGAGAATCAATTTTTTCATTTCTTAAATATCCAGTAATTGTTAATGCAAATCCACCAAAAAACATTTCATAAGCAGTTAACACAAAGGGATCTTTTGGAATAGGAATTCTTTGCGTCATAAATGTGCCGAAAGCCCAAACAATATTTCCAACTAAAATCATGGTGTATCTAAAAAAATTCGTATATTTGTAATATGAAAGTAGCATTATTATTAAGTGGGTTACCACGAAATGTTGAAGATGGATATAATCAAACATGGAAAT
>CAXBQJ010000149.1:0-2779 GCA_963977775.1 uncultured bacterium | reverse complement strand
TTTAATCCATCTTGGATCAACAACTGTGACACCTAATCCTTGGTCGCTTAACCTTTGAGCAACATCATTTGCTAGATGAGCCATGGCGCCGATTGAAATTACTAAAACGTCTTCATCACCATTTTTAGAAAGAATGTCAATGCCTTCAACTCTTTCCTTTACTGGCACTGGGTCAACAATTGCTCCTTTAGGAAATCTAATAATTGTTGGTCGGTCTTTAACTACGACTGATTCTCTTAAAAGTTCTCTTAAAGTTTGCGCATCTCGAGGTGCAGAAAGCATCAAATTTGGAACTACTTGCAAAATCGATAAATCCCACATTCCGTTATGACTTGCTCCGTCATCACCTGTTACTCCTGCTCGGTCTAAAACAAATGTCACGCCTGCATTATGAAGTGCAACATCAAGAAGTAGTTGATCAAAAGCTCTATTTAAAAAAGTTGCATAAATAGCAACAACCGGGTGTAAACCGCCAAGCGCCATACCAGCTGCAGCAGTTGTGGCGTGCTGTTCAGCTATTCCAACATCATAAATTCGATCTGGAAATTCTTTTGCAAATTTATCTAAACCTGTTGGTCCAAGCATTGCTGCTGTTAAAGCAACAATGTCGCTTCTTTCTTTACCAATTGCAATAAGTTCATCACTAAAAACACTTGTCCAAGTTGTAACACTTGTGGAAACAGGTTTTCCAGTTGAAGGATTTATTACTCCTGTGGCATGAAACTTTTCTGCCTCATCATCAATTGCAGGTCCATATCCTTTACCTTTTTCTGTAATTACATGAACCATCACTGGACCATTAAATCTTTTTGCATATTGCAAAGCATTTTCTATTAAATCTTCGTCATGACCGTTAACTGGACCAATATATTTCAAACCCAAATCTTCAAATAAACCTTGAGGTGCAAAAACATCTTTAATTCCTTTTTTCATTCCATGCAAAGCTTCAAAAACAGGTCTACCAATTGGGGATTTAAGTAAAGTTTCTTTTCCCCAATCCAAAACTTTTTCATAAGTTTCATTTGTTCTCAAAGCTGCAAGATGTTCTGACAATCCACCAATAGTTGGAGAATAAGATCTGCCATTGTCATTTACCACTATTACTAAAGGACGATGTTTTTGCGAAGCAATGTTGTTTAATGCTTCCCAACTCATACCACCAGTTAAAGATCCATCCCCTACAACGGCAACTACGTGACGATCTTTTAATTCACCAGTTTTCTCAAAAGCTCTCGCCAAACCATCAGCCCAAGAAAGTGCAGTTGAAGCATGTGAGTTTTCAACAAAATCATGTTCAGATTCTTTTCTTGATGGATAACCAGATATTCCGTTTTGTTTTCTTAATTCATTAAATTTATCTAGTCTGCCGGTAAACATTTTGTGAACATATGACTGATGTCCTGTATCCCAAATAATCGCATCTTTAGGAGAATCAAAAACTCGATGCAAGGCAATTGTTAATTCCACAACTCCAAGGTTTGGACCTAAATGTCCACCTGTCTTGGAAACTTTCTCAATTAAAAATTCTCTAATTTCCTTAGCTAAAATTGAAAGTTGATTAGCTGGAATTTTTTTAAGATCATTTGGTGAATTTATTGAATTTAAAATACCCATTTAAATAATCAACCTTTCACCATTAACCTCAGCGATACAATATAGTTTTTTACCATATTCTCTGATTCTAGGAGAGTTTTAAGCATTGAACTATTCCTAATTCCCCTCACGAAGGTGAGTAATATCCCATTTCACGAAAGCACTTAAAGGTTTGTCGGGTGTGGCTACGTGGATTGCATGATTATTTGCATTTGGTGCTGAAGTTTGTGGTTCTATACAAAACACATCCTCTGGTTCGTCATACACCACAAAAGTTTGATGATCAGATTCAAAATCAATTCTTAAAGCATCTGGCCACTCAATAAAACCTTTTCCACTTGGCACATGAAATGCGTCATCAAATGGTGGAATAGAAATGTCTTTAGTTTCATTTAAAGTAACAAATTCTTTAGTTTTTATATATTGACTTACTGCTTCAATTGCATATTTCGCATTTTTATTATTGCCAATATCTCTTTTAAACCAAGGATGCCAACCTAGTTGAGCAGGAAATTTTTTGTCAACTTTTATTGTTGCACTACATTTGATGGATTTCGAAGTTACAAACCACTTTTGATAAATTTCAGCTTTGACAGGCCAATCTGAATTTGAGTAATTAATAGTTTCAAGCAAGTCTTGTTTTTGATTAATAATTTTAGACTCTTCAAAACAAACGGTGCCATGAATGGCCCAGTTTTGAAAGTTAATTTTTTGAGGATAAGTTTTTGATTCAAAAGTTATTTGATTATTTTCAATTCTGCCTGCCCAAGGAGCCATCAAATACCAACCTCCAATTAAAGGATGATCTTTTAAGGGAGCCAAAATTTGATATTTTCCAATATGGCATTCAACAACTCTTGCACCTAAAGCAGTATCTATTAAAAGCCGATTTTGTGAGTTTGAAATTTCTACAATCATTTTTTAAAATCCTTAAGGTTTAAAAAATAATTAACTAATTACCTGGTCTTGATTTTCTTCGAGATAATGCATCAGCTGTTGCTGCTAAAAGAAGCACTGCGCCTGTCACAGCTAAATTTAAACCTGAAGCTAAACCAATTAGTCCAAGTCCATTGTCGATAATTGCAATTACAAATCCACCAATTACTGCATCACTTAATCTTCCGCGTCCACCAAACAAACTCACACCACCAACTACTGCAGCTGCGATTGCGTTCAAAACAATTGA
>CAXBQJ010000148.1:0-2809 GCA_963977775.1 uncultured bacterium | reverse complement strand
AACTTCTTGTCCACCACCAAGACACAATTTCACAGAATTGCCACGAATTAGATCTGAAAGACCAGCTTTTGATGCAGCACATCCTGAATTAGCCGAACTAGATATTCCAGTTCGAGTTAACGTTTTAGATGACACCATTGGTGGTCCAAAGTTAGGGAAAAGACACTAAATGAAACCTGGTGGCTGGCTCTTTTTTTGGGGAGCGGTTTTTTATTTTGTAGTTGGTGCAATTTATTTCTTTTTCACCAAAGAACCAGTTGGTACAACCGCATTAGTTTTAACAGGCGGTTTAGCAATATTGGTAGCGTTCTTTTTACTTTTCACAGCAAATCGTTTGGGCTATCAACCAGAAGATAATGACACAGCAGAACAATTTGAAGCACCAGCAGATTATGGTTTTTACTCACCAAATTCATGGTGGCCAATGATTGTTGCAGGATCTGCCGCAATTACTTTTCTAGGTTTAATTTTTGCAGCCTGGATTTTTTTAATTGGTCTTGGATTTGTAATCTTTTCTGTGGCAGGTTGGCTATTTGAATATTGGAAGTTTGAGCGAGTAGAGCCAATCAGGCACTAATTAGTTGTTGTCTTAGAGCATAATTAAAGTTATGGCTAAATCTTCAATTAGAAGTATTCGTCTAGCTCCGTTTGCTGATTTTTTTAAAAAAGAAACTTCTGGTAGTTTTCTCATCCTTTTAGCATCTATATTAGGTTTATTGATTGCAAATACTTTTTTAAGTGATTTATATTTTCAAATATTAGATATAAAAATAAATTTCATTATTTTTGATTTAAGTTTTGATATTAAACATTTGATAAATGATGCTTTAATGACAATTTTCTTTCTTTTAGTTGGACTTGAAATTAAAAGAGAATTAACTTCAGGCCATCTTGCTTCAGTAAAAAAAGCAATAGTTCCTCTCATGGCAGCAGTTGGGGGAATGCTAATTCCTGCCTTAATTTATTTGATAATCACTGATTTCAAAGATCTCCGAGGTTGGGCAGTGCCAGTTGCAACAGATATTGCTCTAGCACTTGGTGTTTTAGCTTATTTTGGTGCCAAAAATTCAAGTTTTCTTAGACCTTTTCTTTTGGGTATTGCCGTAATTGATGATATTGGTGCCATATTAATAATCGCTCTTCTTTTTACAGGTGGTTTTAATTTAAATTGGTTACTATTTTCATTTCTTATCTATTGTGTTGTTTTAGCCCTAAAAAAAGCAGAAGTAAATAATACTTTTATTTATGTTTTGGTAGGTATTTTATTTTGGATCACAATTTACAAAGCAGGAATTCACCCCACAATTGCTGGAGTAATTCTTGGACTAACAACTCCAGTTAAGGCAATTAAAGATAAAAAATATATTGATATTGAAGAAATAAAGTTAAAGAAAAAATCAACAAATTCTTCTAAAAATACAGTTTCTGTAGTTGAGTGGCTAGAGCATAAAATTCATCCATGGAGTGCATATTTTGTGGTTCCAGTTTTTGCATTTGCAAACACTGGGGTAGTAATTGATTCTGAAATTTTCACCCAAATTTTTCAATCAAAAATGGCTCTAGGAATAATTCTTGGTTTAGTTTTAGGTAAACCAATTGGAATATTATCTTTGACTCTTTTTTCAAAATATTCTCAAATAGGACAGTTACCTAAAGAGATAAAGTGGTATCAAATTTTAGCTGTAGGAAATGCAGGTGGAATTGGTTTTACAGTTGCCATATTTATTGCCACATTGGCTTTTGAAAATCAATCTTTACAAAATTTAGCTATTTTAAGCATTTTGCTTGCTTCAATCATTAGTGCTGTCATTTCGGCTCTAACTTTAAGAATTAATCCAAAAAAATAGGTTAATTTTTAAAAAAATTTGTCTTTTCCTCACAAAAAGGCCACGACATTAACAAAAAAAATGGGCAAAAGTCTTTCATTTGTTCACAATCATGGGTAAGAATTACACCCAGCACGAAGTCATGAGAGTCATGGCTGTCTCGGGAGGGGTGCATTAAATGGCTGTAAGCAAAGCACAGTTAGATGCAGACGCCAAACGTCTAGCGGAACTGGGTTACAAACAGCAATTCGAACGTAGATGGAGTGGTTTTTCTAACTTCGCTATCTCGTTTTCAATCATTTCAATCTTGTCTGGATGTTTCACAACATTTAGCCAAGCCTGGAATAACGGTGGACCAGTTGCAATCTCAATTGGTTGGCCAATAATTGCTACTTTGATTTTGATCATCGGCTTTTGTATGTCTGAATTAGTTTCAGCAATGCCAACAGCTGGTGGTATTTATTACTGGTCATTCAAGTTAGGTAAACCAGTTCATGGTTGGTTAACTGGATGGCTAAATCTTGTTGGTTTGATTGCAGTTATTGCAGGTGTGGATTATGGTTTCGCAACATTCTTCACATTTACAATGAGTCTTTTCAATCCAGCATTTAGTATTGAAAATTTGGGACTAGTCTTCATCGTATTTTTAATCACAGTAGTTTTGCACGTGATTATGAACGTATGGGGTGCAAAAATTATTCACTGGTTACAAAACATTAACGTGTATTGGCACGTTTTTGGTGTGGCAGCAATTGTGTTAATTTTGCTTTTCATCCCAGAACAACATCAATCTTTGAGCTGGATGTTCACTACTCAAATTAATAACAGTGGTTGGACAAGTTATTGGTTCTATGTTTTACCTCTTGGTTTCTTATTGACCCAATACACAATCACAGGATTTGATGCCTCAGCTCACGTTTCGGAAGAAACAGGTGGCGCATCTTCAGCAGCAGCAAAAGGTATTTGGCAATCAATTTTCTATT
>CAXBQJ010000147.1:0-2818 GCA_963977775.1 uncultured bacterium | reverse complement strand
GTATGGAACACCTAGACAACCTGTTGAAGAAAGAATTAAGAATAATCAAATGGTGGTTCTGGAAATTGATTTACAAGGCGCGCGACAAATAAAGAAATCTATGCCAGAATCTTTTTTGGTCATGCTCAAACCACCCTCAATAGATGAATTGAAAAGAAGACTTGAAAATAGGGGAACAGAATCAAAGGACGAGTTATCACATCGATTAGACGTGGCTTTAGATGAAATGAGGGCAGAAAATGAGTTTGATGCTGTGGTAATAAATGACGATGTTCAATCAGCGGTGAGGCAACTGATAGCCTTGTTACAGCTTGATTAATTAAATTGAAAGGTTTCCAACAAAGTGGCCCCAGCAGCAAGACCAGAAGGCATTACTAATCCACCAATCGATGATTTATTAGACACTGCAGGTTCTAAATATCAATTAGTAATTTATGCGGCAAAAAGAGCAAGACAAATTAACGCTTACTATTCTCAACTTGGTGAAGGCTTATTGGAATATGTTGGACCCCTTGTAGAAACTCAATTGCAAGAAAAACCACTTTCAATTGCTTTAAGAGAAATTAATTCAAAATTATTAAAAACTGAACATGTTGAACCAGAAGTTTTAGCTCAAGAAGCAGCAGAAATGGAACAAAGACGTTTAGCCGCAATTCAAGCTCAACAGAGATATAACGCAAGTTATGATAATTCCTTCGCAGGTGTTTACCAAGAAGATTCTTTTGAAGAAACAGCAGCAGAAAATTCTGAAACTCAAGAAAACCCAACAGAAGAATCAACTAACTAGTCTTTAAACGAAAGAAAATTCATGTCTAAACCTTTAGTGGTTTTAGGTGTAACAGGTGGAATAGCTGCATATAAATCTGCCGAAATAATTAGAAGACTTAAGGATGAAGAATTTGATGTGCAAGTTATTGCAACTCCAAGTGCTCTCAAATTTATTGGAGAAACAACTTTAGCTGCTTTAAGTGGTCATGAAGTTATCTCAAATATTTGGGATAAACCTGAAGAAGTAAAACATGTGCAAATTGCAAAAAAAGCAAGTGTTATTTTGGTAGCTCCAGCAACAGCTGATTTCATTGCACATTTAGCTAATGGATTTGCAGATAACGCCTTATTGGCAACTCTTCTAACTACAAAGTCACCTGTACTTATGGCACCAGCGATGCATACAGAAATGTGGGAGAATTTTGCAACTCAAGAAAATATTAAGAAATTAAAAGCAAGAGGAGTTTTAGTCATCGATCCAGCAGTGGGTCAACTTACAAGTGAAGATGTTGGGATTGGCAGATTGCCTGAAGCAATCGAATTAGTAAAAATCATTAAACAAATTTCGAGTCGCAATTCAAGCAAAATTTTTAACGATTTAACTGGCTTAAAAGTATTGATTTCTGCAGGTGGAACTAGAGAGGCAATTGATCCAATCCGATTTATTGGAAATAGAGCAAGCGGAAAACAAGGTCTTGCCTTGGCAAGTGCCGCTTTTTCTCGAGGAGCAAAAGTTACTGTTGTAGGAGCAAATATTACTGAACCTATTCCTGCTGGTATAAATTTCATCACTGCAAATAGTGCTTCACAAATGCAAGATGAAATGCTTCTTCATTCCTATGATTCAGACGTGATCTTGATGAATGCTGCTGTGGCAGATTTTTACATAGAGAATCCATCTGCAATTAAGATTAAAAAAGATAAAAACCAAATGAATTTAGAACTTAAACAAACACAAGATATTTTACTTAATCTTGCGAAAGTAAAAAAAGATTCTCAACTTTTAGTTGGATTTGCTGCTGAGACGGTAAAAGATATTCAAGAACTGATGGATTTGGCAAAGAAAAAATATGAAGCTAAAAAATGTGACGTTTTGTTAGCCAATCCAGTTAGTCATTTGCAAGGAATGGACCAAAATGAAAACGAATTTGTGATGATCACTAGAGAAAAGATTAAAATCTTGGGTAAAAAAGATAAATTATCCTTGTCCCATGATGTTTGGGATCATTTGTCAGTGGAGTTGGCTAAACTAGGATTAGTAAAATCAAGTCCGGTCGAGCCCGACCTTGAGTGACTAAAATTCCTGAAAGGATTTAAGTGGCTGGACGTCTTTTTACTTCTGAATCTGTTTCAGAAGGTCATCCTGACAAAATTGCAGATCAAATCAGTGATTCCATTCTGGACGACATGTTACGTCAAGATCCGCATAGTCGTGTTGCAGTTGAAACCCTTATAACAACCGGTCAAGTTCATGTTGCAGGAGAAGTTACAACAAGTGGATACACCGATGTTCCAGAAATCATTCGCCAAGTTGTCATCGACATTGGTTATGACTCTTCTGTTAAAGGATTTGATGGAAACTCTTGTGGAGTTTCGGTTTCAATTGGTAAACAATCACCCGATATAGCGCAAGGTGTTAATGATGCATTAGAGGAAAGAACAGGTTCTCAAGATCCACTTGATAAACAGGGTGCCGGCGATCAAGGATTGATGTTTGGTTATGCATGTACTGATACAAAATCATTAATGCCTTTACCAATTTATTTAGCGCACCGATTAGCTGAAAAATTAACTGAAGTACGAAAAAATGGAAAACTTTCATATCTTAGGCCAGATGGTAAAACTCAGGTAACGATTGAATATGACGAAAATAATAAACCTGTGCGCTTGGATACAATCGTAATTTCTTCCCAACATGCTGCAGAGGTTGATTTAGAAAAACAATTAAGTCCAGATATTAAGAAACATGTGGTAGACCCCGTATTAGAAAAATTAGAAGTCAATCTAGATACCAAAAATTTTCGTTTGCTAGTTAATCCAACTGGAAGAT
>CAXBQJ010000146.1:0-2906 GCA_963977775.1 uncultured bacterium | reverse complement strand
CTTATAACAACAAACTTTGCTATAGTGCAGACTTGACAGATTTATGATCATCTGATATATTCCAACAACGAGGTGTTTTATGGACCAAAAAGTAAAGTTACAATTTTCTTGTGATCTCAACGATGTGCCAAAATTTTCTGGTGTAACAGAAACTTTAATCCACTGGCCGATTTGGCAGTCAGGATCAATTTCTCTTGCTATAGATAAAGCAATTTCTTCTTCAGGTATTTCAACGTTTTCTACGATTTCTTTTTCTGAAAAGACTTCAATTTCACCAGTTTTAGCGTTGATAGAAACAGAAACATTGGTGAGTCCTTGAACGCTTTTGCGAGCAGCGATGAGAAGAGACTCTTCAATGGCGTTGACTACCACTTCACGCTTGATCCCTTTTTCTCTTTCTAAATATTCAAATATCGCTACTAAATCTTTATTCATCGCATTTGCCTTTAAATTTTTAAAATTCTTCTCTACAAGAACTTAGATGATGATTGAAGAATGTACGGGGATTGAAGATAGGCGAGTGCGGCCATTTAAGGCAGAAATTTCAATAAACACTGCACAATTTGCAAGTTTTCCTCCAGATTTTTTAACTAATTCACTTGCTGCCCACATTGTTCCACCTGTTGCTAAAACATCATCCACAATAAAAACTGAATCTGAAGAATTTATGGCATCTTTGTGAACTTCTAGTGAATCAAATCCATATTCAAGTTGATACTGCATGACATGAGTCTGGCGAGGAAGTTTTCCTGGTTTTCTAAATAAAACTAATCCAAGTTTATGTTTTGCAGCAAGTGCAGCAGCAAAAATAAAACCTCTTGATTCAATTCCTGCAACTTTATTTGCACCATTTAAATGTTTTGCCAAATCATCTAAAACTTCATTAAAAGCTTTTTCATCTTGTAAAACTGGAGTTATATCTTTAAAAATAATTCCTGGTTTAGGAAAATCAATTACATCAGCAATTTTGGAATGCGCATATTGAAGACTTTGAGGAATATTCATGTATTAATACTAGGCAAAGTTAAGATGTCTGCCCCAGTTTTTGTCACAACTAGGGTGTGTTCAAATTGGGCAGACATCTTTCTGTCTTTAGTTAAAACAGTCCAGCCATCATCCAACATGTCATAATCATGAGTTCCAAGATTTAGCATCGGTTCGATTGTGAAAGTCATTCCTTCTTGCATCATTTGAGTGCTTTGTGGATCATCAAAATGAGGAATTACCAAGCCAGAATGAAAATGGGTGTGCACGCCATGCCCAGTGAAATCTCTTACCACTCCATAATTAAATCTTTTAGCAAAACTTTCAATAACTCTGCCAATCACATTTATTGGTCTTCCAGGTGCTACAGCTTGGATTGCTCTATCAAGTGATTCTTTAGTTCTCTCTACTAAAAGCTTGGTTTCCTCTTTAACCTGGCCAACTAGAAATGTGTAATTGGTATCGCCATGAACTCCGTCTTTAAAAGCTGTGACATCTAAATTGACGATGTCTCCATCTTTAATAATCTGATTTGATGGAATTCCATGACAGATAACTTCATTAATTGAGGTGCATAAAGATTTAGGAAAGCCTCTATAACCAAGTGTGGAGGGATAGGCATTGTGATCAAGAATAAATTCATGCACGATTTGATCAATTTGATCTGTAGTCATGCCATCTTTAATTTGAGATCCAGCAGTGTGCATGGCATTAGCAGCAATTTGACCAGCAATTCTCATTTTTTCGATGGTTTCTTTAGTTTGCACATCAGAACCGGAATAAATTGAAGGAGATTTTTTTCCTACATACTCAGGTTTTATTATGTGGTCTGGAACGAAACGAAAGTTATTCATTATAAATTTTTCAATTCAGCAAAACTCTTATTTTTTGCAATAGCTAAAACAGCTATTGCTGCAACTAAACACAAAATTCCTGCGGTATAGAAAGAGATTGCATAATCTCCAAATTGCACTCTTAAAATAGCAGCCCCAATTGCTGCAACTGATGCACCAATTTGGTGTCCAGTAAATACCCAACCATAAACAAGGGTTGCTTTTTCTGGTTCTAAAACTGCCCTACAAAGTGCGATGGTGGGCGGAACGGTTGCTACCCAATCAAGTCCATAGAAAATAACGAAAACAAGAGTTGAAGGATGAATTGTAGAAAACAGCAAGTAAGGAAGAAGCATTAAAGAAATACCTCTAAAGCCATAATAGAAAAATAATAATTTTCTTGGATCAAATTTGTCTGTCAAATATCCTGAAGTTAATGTTCCAACAACATCAAAAACGCCAATCATTGCCAATAATGATGCAGCAACAACTTCATGCATGCCATGATCATGGGCTGCGGGAATAAAATGTGTTCCAATTAATCCATTAGTTGATAGACCGCAAACAAAAAATGTTCCAAAGAGAAGCCAAAAATCTTTTCTTCTACTTCCTCTTTTTAAAGCAACGATGGCATTTTTTGCGGCAGAACCAGGAATTGGCGTTGGTGCAGTCCAATCAGCTTTGGCGCCAAAAGGTTTGGCGTTAATACTTTGTGGGCTTTCATTTAAACCCCACCAAATCAACGGAATTACTGCTGCGGCTGCAATTGCAATTGTGATTGAAACGCTCTGCCATCCATGGCTAATTGCAATTGATGAAAGCGCTGGCAAGAAAACTAATTGTCCGGTGGCAGCTGCTGCAGTTAAAGCTCCAGTTACCAAGCCGCGTCGTTGCATAAACCATCTACTTACAATGGTGGCGGCAAAAACTAAGGCCATTGAGCCAGTTCCGATGCCAACTACCACGCCCCAAAGCAGAACCAACTGCCACGGAGAATTCATAAAAATAGTGCCAAATGCGCCGATGCTTACTGCGGCCAAAGCGCTCATCACTACTTTACGCACTGTAAATCGCTCCATTAGCGCTGCC
>CAXBQJ010000145.1:0-2920 GCA_963977775.1 uncultured bacterium | reverse complement strand
TTAAGAAATTATTGCTACAAAGTCGATAAAATTACTGGTAAGGCATTGCCGGTTATTGTTGACGCTAATAATCATTATATAGATGCTATAAGATATGCACTTAACGACATTATAAAAAATAAATTTAGGGTTATACATGACGGTTCTTCAGTTATTATTGAATACGATGGAAAAACGTGGCGATTTATGGATTATGGCGGTGTAGCTGGTCGTGGATTCCATTTGTGTAAGTTTGTTAGGGAAGATGCCGAAAAGTTTTTTAAAGAAAATCCTGAAAGTGAATATGTTACAAAGATTTTAGACAATGCCGACCTTGAAATTCAAAAAGCAAATATTACTGGATTAAAAAAACACTTGGGCAGTCAAATTTATGGAGTTGACGTAAACGACTGCTATTGGGATACGGATTTTAAAATGGGTTTTATTTCAAAGGCAACCCATCTAAGGGGCTTAAAAGAAAAGGATTGGAAAACAGGGCGAAATGCAAGTATTGGAGCGTTAAGCAAAGTTGTGTATGCCTCTGATTATGTGGACGGTGTGCGACAAGACCCTGTTATTTTAAAAGGACAAATAGATTTATCTTCATTGAGAGATGCCGTTGTCCGTAATGTACATGAAATGTTCATGAAAATACTAACTGAACTCGGAGATGATTGGCTCATGTATTTTACTGACTGCGTTTACGTTCCTTTGGAGCGTGTAGAACAAGTCCAAAAGTATTTTGAAAGTTGTGGATACCAGACAAAAGTATCTACATATCAATTAGATAGCTTTGACGAACAAGGCAACGTATACTGGCACGATTATCAAAAAAATAGAGCAAAGATGTTTCGATTTAACGAGCGTCAATTTAATATCAATAAAATACCAATGTTTATGGTAAATAAAATTGCTCCAAATGACGATTTTTTAAATCAAAAATAGCCTGTCAATAAAAGTAATTTTCCTGTCATCTCCACCAACACTTGCACTGATTTGATATGCACCAATGTGTTGAGTTATTCCACCTGCTTCACCACTTGCCACATTTGAATTTCTGATTGTGTCCAAAAGTAAAGTTTTTCCATGATCAACATGTCCCATGATTGTTACCACTGGTGGTCTTACAACAAGTTCGCCTTCGTTTTCACCAAAAGAAACATCAAATGAATTTAATAATTCTCTATCCTCATCTTCAGGTGAAACAACTTGAATATCAAAATTTAGTTCCACTCCTAAAACTTGAAGTGTTTCATCAGGTAATGATTGAGTTGCAGTTGCCATTTCTCCTAAATGAAAAAGAGCGGTAACTAAACTTGCTGGATTTGCACCAATTTTTTCACCTAAATCCATAAGAGAAGAACCTCTACTTAAACGAATTGTTCTTCCATCACCTTTTGGTAATTGCACACCACCAAGTTGTGGTGCTTCCATGAATTCTTCAAACTCTTGCCTTTTTTCGCGTTTAGATTTTGATCTTTTTTTACCTGAACCTTGTTTTCCAAAAGCTCCAGCAGCATTTCCTCTACCGCCACGTTGTGGACCTCTTCCACCCATTGGTGGTGCACTTGGAAAAGCTGATCCAGAATTTCTATTTCGATCAAATCCACCCGGTCCACGATTTGGTCCACCACTTCTGTTTCGATCAAATGTTGTTGGGGAATTATTACCACGATTTGGTCCACCTGTTCTTGGTCCAGAAAAATTTCCAGGTCCACGATTTGGTCCACCAGGTCTTGGACCTCCAGGTCTTTGCATTGGTCTTGGCATTTGACCAGGAACGTTTGGTCTTGGTGTGTTTGTTGTGCCAAATGGATTATTTCCTGGACGAGGTGCACTTGGTCTTGGTGGTTGAGTTGTTTCTGGTCTTATGTTAGAAATTTGCGTTGAATTAATTTCATTATTATTTATATCTTCAACTTTTTTAACTGGATTTTCTTTTTTTGCTTTGACTGCTTTTGCTGGCAAAGCTGCTTTTAATCTATTTGCAACAGGTAATTCAATTGTTGAAGATGCAGATCTAACGAACTCTCCCATTTCTTGCAATTTTGCAAGTACCACTTTGCTTTCGTAACCAAGCTCTTGTGCGAGCTCATATACACGAATCTTGGACAACTGTTCTCCTGTCTTATTTAAGGACAGGTTTATCCAATCCTTAAATCACTAAAATTAAAGCCTTCATTTTGAAGTGCTCATTTAGTGCTCATTGTGGTTTTCTCCGTTAGGGAGTAGTAGTTACAGAGATAACACTACTTTACTTCAATTTAACTAACTAATTTGAATGGCTCATTCATTAAAAATTCATCAAAATCGACTAGTTATCTATATCTAGACCCAAAAGTTCTGCTTGTCTTGCTAGATCTGGATGAATTCTCACTAATTCTTCAAATTTTCCTTGACCTGCTAATTTTCCATCTCGTAAAAATAAGACCAAATCACTATGCATTACCGTGCTTAAACGATGTGCAATCGAAATTATGGTCACTTGCCCGTGAAGTTCTTGAAGCATACTTGTAATCGCAAATTCTGTTTCCGCGTCAAGTGAACTGGTTGCCTCATCTAACACCAAAATTTTAGGTTCACTATATAAAGCTCTAGCTATTCCTATTCTTTGTTGTGTCCAACTAATACCACCATTAATTGATTTATAAACAGCACCTTGTCCACCTGAAGCATACATTACTGTAGAGAATGTTAAAGTTATCTTGAAATCATCTCGTGGGGTTGCAACAAACTTGATAACTATCGAGAATCAGATAGAATGGGATATGCTTTTCATATTGCAGAAGCAAGCAACGCTGCTCAATTAATGCGAGCGATTGTCCGTGCTCGGCATTACGGTTTATTGAATAGCCTTGTTGTTGGGGCTCACTCGGATGGTATGCGCTTGCAGCTGGGGAGACTTGATAATCCAGAGGGCATGGTGACAACTGATCAATTG
>CAXBQJ010000144.1:0-2989 GCA_963977775.1 uncultured bacterium | reverse complement strand
AATCAAATAAGAGTTGCTATTCAAGGTTTTGGAAATGTGGGAATTTTTGCAGCTTTAGCTGCCCAAGAAGCAGGCATGAAAGTAGTTGGACTAGCAGATGTTAGCGGTGGAAAAATTAACGATAAAGGCTTTAATGTCAAAGAAATAGTGTCTAAAAATCTTAAAGTTTCAGAAATTTCTGACGCAAAATCAGTACATAGTGAAGAAATACTTACCATGGATTGTGATCTATTAATTCCTGCAGCACTTGGGGGAGTAATAAATAAAACAAATCATGAAAAAGTGCAAGCAAAAATTATTGTGGAGGGCGCAAACCAACCTTTAACTCTTGATGCCGATGAAGCATTACAAAAAAGAGGCGTGGTGGTAGTACCAGATATTTTGGCAAACGCAGGTGGTGTCATGGGTTCATATTTTGAGTGGACTCAAAATATTCAAGAATTTAGATGGCCTATTGAAAGATTTAGAAATGAATTAGATACCAGAATGAAAGTCGCTTTTGATGCCACTTGGGAAGCAGCAAATAAATATGGTTGTGATTTGAGAACAGCTGCATTTGTGGTTTCAGTTGAAAGAGTTGCCACAGCATTTAAATTACGTGGTGATTTGTTATAAAAATGGGAAAACTTTTAAGCATCAATGTGGCAGCAATCATTCATCATGAAGATTGGGCAGGTTCTGTTGGCAAAACTGGCATTGATAAAAGACCAAAACTTGGCCGAGTTTCTTTAGAAAATGATGCCGTGGAAGGTGATCAAGTTTTAGACACAAAAAATCATGGCGGAAAAGATCAAGCAGTTTATGCATATGCAAGAGAAGATGCAGACTGGTGGGAAAAAGAAATAGGTTTAGAAATAAATAATGGCAGATTTGGTGAAAATCTAACAACTCAAGATATTGATGTCACAAATGCAATAGTGGGAGAAAAATGGGCTCTTGGCACATGTATTTTGCAAGTTACAATGCCTAGAATTCCTTGTAAAGTTTTTCAAGGGTTTTGGCAAAGACCAAATTTAATTAAAGATTTTACCCAAGCACAACGTCCTGGAGCTTACTTAAAGATTATTCAAGAAGGATACGTAAGCGCTGGAGATGACATCAGAGTTTTTGATATTCCCCAACATGGAATTACTATAAAAGATTTATTCATGGCAAAAAGTGGAGAGAGAACAAAAATTAAAGATATTAATCAAATTCCTGGACTTGCGCTTAAGTTTAAAGAATGGTCAGAAAAAATAGCTGCAGGAATCTAAAATGTCAAAAGTTTTAATTGATAGGTATTTAAAAAATTTGCCTGAGCCACAAAAGTCAACTTTAACAAAGTTAAGAAAAACTATTAAGAAAATTGAGCCAAAGGCTAAAGAAGTTATAAGTTATAACATGCCTGCTTTTAAAATTGATGAAGGCATAATTTGTGGATTTTTATCAGCTAAAAAGCACTGCTCATATTTTCCTTTTTCAGGAAAAGTTTTATCAGAGTTAAAAAAAGATTTGAAAAGCTATAGCACCAGCACTGGAACTCTAAGGTTTGAAATTGATAAACCATTATCTGAGAAATTAGTTAGAAAATTAATAAAAATAAGAAAAAAGCACCTTATTAGCCAAAGTGCGAGAAAGAAAAGAAAGAAGTAAAATAGAGATATGCAATTAGGAATCTTCACTTTTGGCGACATGCCCCTGGATGGCTCAGTATCTGAGCATCAAAGACTAAAAGACTTAATAGAAGAAGTTGAGTTAGCAGACCAAGTTGGATTAGATGTTTATGCAATAGGGGAGCATCATCGTCCAGATTTTGTAATATCTTCTCCCAGCACTCTTTTAGCTGCTGCTGCCATGAGAACTAAAAACATCAAATTATCAACTGCTGTCACAGTTTTATCTTCAGAAGATCCTGTAAGAGTTTTTCAACAATTTGCCACCATCGATTTAATTTCTGATGGTCGAGCAGAAATTATGGCCGGACGAGGTTCATTTATAGAATCTTTTCCTTTGTTTGGATATGAATTAGAAGATTACGAAGAATTATTTATTGAAAAGCTTGATTTACTACTTAACATTAGAGATAACGAAAAAGTTAATTGGAATAAAGGCAGACACCGTGCACCAATTAATGGACTTGGAATTTATCCAAGACCATTGCAAGAAAAATTACCAATTTGGATAGCAATTGGGGGAACACCTCAATCTGTTGTAAGAGCTGGAACTTTAGGTCTTCCTTTAGCAATTGCCATATTGGGTGGAGATCCAATCAGATTTTCACCCCTTGTTGATTTACACAGAAAAGTTTCTGTTGAAAATGGTCATGGAATTTTGCCAGTAGGAATTAATATTCACGGCTTTGTGGCTGATACTTCACAAAAAGCAAGAGATTTATTTTGGCCATGGTGTGGCGCCAATGTCTCAGTACTTGCAATTTCATACGGTGCTTTTTTCTTAGGTTTTGGAATTAATTTCTGGCAAGCATCGCTAGCAGCTGTCATTGGAACCGTGCTTTCTTTTTTATTAGTAGGAGTTAGCTCTTTAGCAGGCAAGAAGCATGGAGTTCCAACCATGATTCTCAGTCGCGCAACTTTTGGAGTTAAGGGTAATTTGCTCCCAGGTTTTCTCTCATATTTTGTATTTGTTGGCTGGGAAACGGTTTTAGTCTCGCTTGCAACTTTGGCTACTGGAACCATTTTTGAAAGAATTGGATCGCTTGATCGCAATGCGGCAATGTCACTTGGATTTTTAGTTTCGGTAACTTTAACGATTGCTGGCGGTGTTTTGGGTTACAAAGTCATCATGCAGATGCAGAAGTGGATCTCGCTTATTACTTTGATTGCAACTGCGCTTTATATGGCTTTAACTTTAAATGACATTAATTGGAGGTTACTTTCAGATGGTCGCGGCGGCTCACTTGCCGGATTTATTGGGGCCATAATTTTCGGCATGACCGGAATTGGTCTGGGTTGGGTAAATAGCGCAGCCGATTACTCTAGATACTTACCGC
>CAXBQJ010000143.1:0-3016 GCA_963977775.1 uncultured bacterium | reverse complement strand
AGATCCAGATATTTTTGAGTTAAAAGGTGATCACTACATGATCTTTGGCGGCTTTGAAGAATCATTTGGTGGGTTTTTAAATATTGCAAAAAGTGTAAAGGAAGCTCCTGAAAAACCGTTGGAAAATAATTCAGGCCCAAATCCAAATGCAGCTAACCCTGGAACAATGCCACAATGCGCTCCAGGACAAAATTCAACACCTGAGATGCCTTGTATTAACGATCAGCAGGGAAATAACCAAAATCCTGTGGACATGGCAAATATTCCGGAGTGCATTCCTGGACAACCACCTGATCCAACAAAACCTTGTAGAAACACGGGGAAATAGATTTAACTAACAGTTCAAAAAGTTAAATATTCTTTGAATAAATCAAATAATGTTTTCAACTAAATAATTTTAAGATTATTTATCAAATGTTTCTGATATATAGAACACTCATTGCTAATTTTTATAACCGATTTAATAAATACGCACAATTTTTCAAAAAGATCAATAAAACTAATGCCGGTTAGCTCCCCATGCTTTGGTTTGGAGATATGTTATTTTCTGGGTAAGAAAGACTATTAGGTTTAAGACTAGTTTGCAGGAAACGTTTTTATGTGTTTAATAAAGGATAAAAATTGGGCGCAATTGAAGTAAACGGAATTGCTTATCGCTTACCCACCGGACGTTTACTTTTCGATGATGTTTCATTTCGCGTTGGAGAAGGCTTGACTGCAGCTTTAGTTGGCGACAACGGAGCAGGAAAATCAACACTTTTTAAAATCATTACTGGTGTATTAATTGCTGATGAAGGTTCAACTTCGGTTTCAGGAGGTCTTGGAGTTATGCCTCAATTATTAACCGGTGCTGCAAAAAAAGTTGAAGAACATGACACAGCTCTTGCTTCACTGGGATTAAATGCCACTGTGGCAGATGCATTAAAAGTTGTGTCTCCAAAAAGAATTCAAGAAGCGATAAAAGAAGTTGAAAAGTACGAATTAGAACTAATGGAAGATGATAGCGAAGAAGTGCAAATGAAATATGCCCATGCCTTAGCAGAGTATGCAGATGCGGGGGGATACGAAAACGAAACTTTATGGGATGTGTGTTGTCAGGAAGCCATAAAAACGGATTATGAAAAATGTAAATTTAGAGAATTAAAAACTTTATCTGGGGGTCAAGCTAAAAGATTAATTTTAGAAGCATTACTTAGAGGACCTGATCAAGTTTTATTACTTGATGAACCAGACAACTTTCTGGATGTACCGGGAAAAAATTGGTTAGAAAATCAGTTAAAAGAATCAAGTAAAACAATTCTTTTAATAAGTCATGATCGAACACTTCTTACAAGAGCTGCTGATCGAATAATCACAATTGAAGGTGGAACTGCTTGGGTGCATGGCAAAGGTTTTGGAACATATTATGAAGCAAGACAAGAAAGACATGATCGATTAGCAGAATTAACTAAACGTTGGGAAGAAGAACATCAAAGATTAAAAGATCTTGTGCAAACATTGCACATGCAAACAAAATCATCACCTGCGATGGCACCAAAATATCGAGCAATGCAAACAAGATTAAAAAGATTTGAAGAAGCAGGAGCACCACAAGCTCCACCACCACCACAAAAATTAAAAATGAGATTAAAAGGTGGAAGAACTGCTGTTAGAGCAATTGTTTGTAAAAATTTAGAGTTAACTAATTTAACTAAACCTTTTGATATGGAACTTTTTTATGGGGAAAGAGTTGCATTTTTGGGCGCCAATGGAACCGGTAAATCTCATTTTTTAAGACTTTTAGGTGGAGATGAAACAGTTAAATTTTCGGGTGATTGGAAATTAGGTTCAAGAGTTGTACCTGGATGGTTTGCTCAAACTCATGATCATCCTGAGTGGAGCAGAAAAACATTAACTGAAATTTTATGGGAAGAAAAGTCTTTACAAATTAATGCTGCTGTTGGCACATTATCTAGATATGGATTAGGTGCTCAAGCAGATCAATTATTTTTAACATTATCTGGTGGCCAACAAGCAAGATTTCAAATTTGTTTACTTGAATTATCTGGTGCAACGCTTTTATTACTTGATGAACCAACCGATAACTTAGATATAACAAGCAGTGAAGCTTTAGAAGCAGCACTTGATGTTTTTGATGGAACTGTTTTAACAGTCACCCACGATAGGTGGTTTGTGCAAAATTTTGATCGTTTCTTTCTTTTAGACAAAGAAGGCAATGTTAAAGAGGTGCAAGAACCTGTTTGGACTTAGGATAGAACTACCTAAAAGGAATTAATATGCATAACAAAGGCGTTAGTGCACTTGCGGAAGTAAATGCTTACGTTTATCGTGCTGGGGAATTACTAAAACTTTCAAAAGATTTTATTGAAGCTTTTTCAACTTCAGAGCGTGAATTAATAATTTCAATTCCCTTAAGAAGAGAGTCTGGTGGAATTGATGTTTTAACTGGATATCGAGTCCAACATTCATCTGCACGAGGACCTAGAAAAGGTGGTATTAGATATCACCAATCCGTTGATTTGGATGAAGTAAGAGCTTTAGCAAGTTTGATGACTTGGAAAACAGCTTTAGTTGATGTGCCATTTGGTGGCGGTAAAGGTGGAGTAACAGTTGATCCAAACTCTTTAACAATCAGAGAGAAAGAAGAAGTAACAAGACGTTGGACAAGAACCATGGTAAATATTTTGGGTCCGCATCGCGATGTTCCAGCACCAGACATGGGAACCAATGCACAAACCATGGCCTGGATTATGGATGAATATCAAAGAATAAATGGATTTTCACCTGCTGTGGTAACTGGTAAACCACTTGGCTTATTTGGAGCACCTGGAAGAGAAGAAGCAACAGGTCGTGGAGTAATTGGTGTTGCAATAGGTGCGTTAGAAAAATTAAAAAAAGATAAAAATCAAATAAGAGTTGCTATTCAAGGTTTTGGAAATGTGGGAATTTTCGCAGCTCTTGCAGCCCAAGAAGCAGGCATGAAAGTAGTTGGACTAGCAGATGTTAGCGGTGCAAA
>CAXBQJ010000142.1:0-3039 GCA_963977775.1 uncultured bacterium | reverse complement strand
CTGATCGTGACTGGAGTTCAGACGTGTGCTCTTCCGATCTTAAGAGTTTTGTCTTTTTCTAAATAATCTCCCGATAGTTTAATTTTAATTGTTTTACAACCACTGTTTAAAATAACGTTTTTTATTGATTCAAAATCTAAAGATACTACGAGTGCATTGACTTCGATTTGATTTGTTTCTGGTTTTACTAAATCAGTCCATGCCATTTCAATTGCTGATTGAAGCCAGCGAGTGCTGTGCTCAATGGAATGGTTTGCAAATGGTGCAAATTCAGCCCAACCATAATCACCTTTTATTAGCACACCTTCGCGAAAATAATTTGATTTCATTGGATGTTTCAATTCAACAACAAATGTTCTTAAATTTTTTAAAACTTTTTCTTTAGATAATTCAAGCATTTAATTTTAAGGACGTTTTGGAAATTTTTTGAAGTCAGGCTTTCTTTTTTCTTTATAAGCATTTCTACCCTCTTGCGCTTCTTCACTCATGTAATAAAGCAAAGTTGCATCGCCTGCAAGTTGCTGCACACCTGCCAAACCATCGTCGGAAGCGTTAAATGATGCTTTTAATAAGCGAAGCGACAATGGTGAAAGTTGTAACATTTCTTTTGCCCATTTAACAGTTTCTTTTTCTAATTCAGATAATGAAACCACTGCATTTACTAATCCCCATTCCAATGCAGTTTTAGCGTCATATTGTCTTGTTAAGAACCAAATTTCTTTTGCTCTTTTTAATCCAATTTGTCTTGAAAGTAAACTTGAACCAAATCCACCATCAAATGATCCAACCCTTGGACCTGTTTGACCAAATTTTGCATTCTCTGCTGCAATTGATAAATCACAAACAACATGCAAAACATGTCCACCACCAATTGCATAACCTGCAATCATTGCGATGACTGGTTTTGGCAATCTTCTTATTTGAATTTGTAAATCTAAAACATTTAATCGTCCAATACCTTTTTGTGCTACTTCATCATCACCTAAATATCCGTCATCTCCACGAATACTTTGATCTCCACCAGAGCAAAAGGCTAAATCACCTTTTCCAGTCAGAATGACCACACCAACTTCATTGTCATCTCTTGCTAAATCAAAAGCTTGAATTAATTCTGCAACTGTTTGTGGTCTAAAAGCATTTCTTTTTTCTGGACGATTAATTGTTATTTTTGCGATACCTTCAGCAACGTGATATTCAATATCTCGCCATTGACCTTTAGCTTGCCAATTTAATGCGGGAATAATTGTGGTTTTTGCTGGATCGTTAGTCACTTAAAAACATTCACTCTCTACGCTTATGTATTGATGACACTAATCTTTCCAAACCGACTTTTATTACCTCATGGGCGGAAGGCTGCTCTTGAAGTAAGCAAGGCTATTTCCAAAATAATTAATGAAAAAATCGTCATTGCAATAACCCCTGCAACAAAAAATCAATCTTTAACTTCTAAGTATGAAGCTGCGGTAGATATTAATATTGGCTGCAAAATCGATGCTGGCTTAATTATTTGTACAAGTGGCTCAACAGGAAATCCAAAAGCAGTTGAAATTTCAAGTCAAGCACTAATTAACGCAGCAAATGTGACTAATAAAAAACTTGGTTCTAAAGCAGATTGGCTATTAGCTATAAATCCCGCTTTTATGGGTGGATTGATGGTTTTGGCACGAGTGATGCAAAGTGAACAAAATTGGGAATACGGATTGGACGAAAATGACAAATTTAATCCAAATTTATTTATTGCAAAAGCACAAGAAATGTTTGCAAATAATAAAAAAGTTAGAACTTCATTGGTCACTGCGCAATTAATAAGTTTAGTTTCTCAAGGGTACACAAATATTTTAAGAAACTTTGATGCCATTTTAGTAGGTGGAGGATATTTTCCACATAATATATTTGAAGAATTAAAGAAAGAAGGAGTTAATTTAATTAGGACTTACGGTATGACTGAAACATGCGGAGGAATAGTTTGGGATGGAAAAACTTTAGAAGATGTTTTAATTCGCATTGAAAATCCAAATAATAGTGGTGCCGGAAGAATTTCAATAAAAAGTCCAACTAATGCAACTTCTTACCACGGTGATTCACCAGATATTTTGAAACTAAATAATTCAACTTTTAATAATGGTTGGGTATTGACTCAAGATGTGGGAACTTTTACAGATGGGAATCTTAAAGTAATTGGTAGATCAGATGACATTGTTATTTCAGGTGGCACAAATATTTCAATACATGCTGTAGAAGATGTAATTAGAAATCAACCAGGTGTTGAAGATGCAGTAGTTTTTGCTATTCCAGATGATAAATGGGGAAATATCATTTCGGCTTTAATTGTTGGTCAATCAGATCAACTTCAGATTCAAGATGCAGTAGAAAAAGAACTAGGCAAAGCTGCTATACCTCGTGTTGTTAAATTTACAAAAGATATTCCACTTCTTCCAAATGGAAAAATTGATATGGATGCAATCAAATGACAAAGATAAATATTTGGTGGCAAGGAGCAAGACCAAAAACTTTAGGAGCCGCAATTTCTCCCGTAGTTGTAGGTTCTGCTATTGCTTATTTTGAGAAATCATTTAATCTTTCAATTTCTTTTCTTGCACTTATTGTCAGTATCAGTATTCAAATTGGTGTTAATTATGCAAATGATTATTCAGATGGGATTAAAGGAACTGATGAAAATCGAATTGGACCAATAAGACTTGTGGGACAAAAACTTGCTTCACCTAAAGATGTAAGGAACGCTTCATTTCTATTTTTCTTTATTTCAGCAATCGCTGGATTAATAATCACAATAAGTACCAAGCAATGGTGGTTTTTAGGTTTAGGACTTTTCGCAATTGTTTCTGCGTGGACTTACACAGGTGGTCCAAAACCTTATGGATATATCGGGTTAGGGGAAATTTTTGTTTTTATTTTCTTCGGACTTGCAGCAACTCTTGGCACAATTTATGCCCAAACTCTATTTTTTAAATCTTACTTCTTGATTTATGCAATATGTATGGGATTATTTGCCACAGCCATTCTTGTTGCAAATAATTT
>CAXBQJ010000141.1:0-3053 GCA_963977775.1 uncultured bacterium | reverse complement strand
TTTACACAGACACAATTACTGCAATTGAAGTTGCTCAAAGAGTTTCTGAAGCAATTGCGGTATTTCACACTCCACCAATTTGGACAGGATATTCACCACAACACATGCATTTACCTGGTGAAGGAAGAGGAACAATCACAGTTAGAGCAAGCACTTTAACTAATTTGATGTATGACGTGGCACGTTCATTAATTCATCATGGCTTTAACAGAATTATTTTTATTAACGGTCATGGTTCAAATACCAAAGTAGTTGATCCAGTGTTAAGAAAATTACGTTATGAAACTGGAGCACTTATTGGTTTTGTTCGTCCTTACATGGAACGTTATGTAGGAGTATTACAAGGATTAATGGAAAATCCTCCCGAAGAAACTCCAGGTTGGCATTCATCTGAATTAGAAACTTCACAAGATATGGCTTATGACCCAGATCTTGTCAGAATGGAAAGGGCATATCCAGAAAAAGCTCACATTCCAGCATTTCTACCTAAGAGTTTTCAAAAAAATGATGGCATGCCTGATGTGGAATTTGAGGGTTATCAATACTTCACTTTCCCAATGGATCACCATGAATTTGTGGAATCAGGAACTATTGGAAACCCAATGAGGGCAACAATTGAAAAAGGTGAAGAAGCTTTCAGAAGACTTAGTGAGCATACTGCCAAAGCAGTATTAGAATTAACTAAAGTTTCGGTGAAAGTAACCAATAGAGAATTCGTAGACAGAGTTTAAAAATGGATAACAAATCTAAATCGTCGCAGGCATCTTTACTTTTTACAGGTGCCTACGACTATTTAGTTGATGCCATAACCACTTTTAAAATTCCCCCTAATTCACCAATTAGTGAAAATAAATTAGCTGAAACTCTAGGTATTTCTAGAACTCCAATTAGACAAGCCTTACAAAGATTAGAAGCAGAGGGTCTAATTACTAAAAGTGATTCTTCTCGTTTCACTGTTTCATTAGTTACTCCAAAACAAGTGGAAGAAACTTGTGATTTATTACAAATAATTGATACTTTTCTTTTCACTCAAGCAGCAAAGAAAATGAAAAAAGAACATAGAGATGAATTAGTTAAAATCACTCAAGAAATGATTGATGAAGCAAAGAAAGATCATCGTGATAATTGGAGCAAAGCAGATAATAAGTTTCATGATTTGATTTTCAAAACAGCTGATAATCAAATGATGGCCAATATTGCTTTAGTTAACAGAAGAAAAATTCAAAGATTTTGGACTCGTTCCGCCCAATATGAAAGCAGATTAGAGGTTTGCTCAAAAGAGCATGAAGTGTTAGCAAATGCGATTGTTCATCAAGATGTGGCAGCAATTGAGCCAGCAGTTGCTGAACATATAAATCACATGCGAACAAGTATTTTAAAAATAATTAGCACTGCAGCCCCAATATTGGGTTAATTTACAAACAAATTCCTGCAGTATCTGTACAGCTAAAAATAAATCCAGTATTTTCTGCATCCATTTCAGCAATACCTGTAATTTCTATTGTTGGATCACTTGCCATATCGGATTCACTATCTCGATCAAGATATTTAACTTGGAATTGATTGTTTGTAAAAGTTATATCTTTAACAACTATTCGATCACCTAAATAAGAGGTGTTTTCAATTACAGGGCTACTTCCAGAAGTAAAGATTGCAAGATAGTAAAAAGTTCCACTTCCTCCAGCATCATTTGTTACAACAACTGCTACATCATCTGTGCCATCTTTATTAATATCTCCTACTGCTTTAAAATCAAGCAGTTTAAATTTATTTACTGTTGTTGAATCTTCGATTGCTTGCTCTAATTCGCCATTTACAAGGGTGTAAACAATTCCATCAATGTAATAGCCAGCATTTGCTGGATCTGCTGGTGCTTGAGCACTTGATTGCTCTGCTTGTGAATCCGTATTTGAAGAAGTGGTTTCACTTGTTGAACCACAAGAAATAAGTAAAAAACTTACAACACTCAATAATGCAAATTTTGTTTTCATTCACCTAATCATATAGACATTTAACATAGAATCCAAACATGTTTAGAAGAAAAATCAAATCATTTGAATTGCCTTCGATGACTATTGCTGGTTTGGAATTAATAACAGATTCAATAATCATGCCGAATGCAAATTATGATGCAAGTGCAATTCCTGGATTATGGGAAGAATTTTGGGCAGTTTTTCCACGCCTGGGCATCAAAGTATCTGGCACAAGTTTTGGAGTAAGCATTCCTATGGATCAAGAACAACATCCTGGAAAAATTAAATACTTAGCTGGTGTGCAATTTAATCGCGGAGTTGCACCAGGTTTGGAATTCAAATCAGTAGTAGTACCAACTGGAAAATATGTTAAATACACTCATCAAGGACCAATTGAAAAATTAAAAGAAAGTTATTTAGAGGCCTATACTCAATGGTTTCCTAAAGCCAATATGGAAATGAGAAATGGTCCACATTTAGAAATTTATGATGAAAGATATATTCCTACGAGTAAAAAATGTGAAATGGATATTTTAATTCCAGTAAAATAAAAAGAACCTGATTAATTTTAATCAGGTTCTTTTAAATTTGTTAATTAACCTTTTTTAACTCCGTCAGCAAAACCTTTAAGCACAACCGCTAAAGATGTCGCACCTGCATCTTGGTGACCTTTGGCACGATCTCCAAGTCGAGATGCTCTTCCTTTTTGTGGCACTAAATTTTTAGTGTCCTTAGCTGCTTTCAAAGCAGTTTCTGCTGTTGAAAGTAATGCATCTTCTAATTTGCCACCTTGAGTTGAAAGTTTTTGAATGTGATCAACTGCAGGAAAGAATGAATCAAGCAAAGTTTTATCGCCTAATTCTGCTTTTCCTAATTGTTGAATTGCAGTTGCCATTGCTCGATAAACTTTGGCCCAATCTGCAATGTCATTCAAATTGTCTTTACCCTGCACAACATCTGCAGCTGCAGCAAAAGCAGCTTCATAAAGAGGCCCAATTGTTGCTCCCACTTCATCGGCATATGCATCTGCTGCTGATTGGAAAGCTTCTGCAGGTGTGCAATTAATTGGTAATGCTTTAG
>CAXBQJ010000140.1:0-3081 GCA_963977775.1 uncultured bacterium | reverse complement strand
CTCTGATGGCGGATATGGATTTCCAGAAGAAAAACTCTGGGTGACTGTTTATCACGATGACGATGAAGCAGCAGATATCTGGCATAACCAAGTAGGTGTTCCTCGGGATCGCATTCAAAAGCGAGGAATGGCAGATAATTTTTGGTCAATGGGCGTTCCTGGTCCGTGTGGTCCTTGTTCTGAAATTTATTACGATCGTGGCCCGCAATATGGAAAAGATGGCGGACCTGTTGTAGACGAAGATCGATACCTTGAAGTCTGGAATCTTGTCTTTATGCAAAATATCCGCGGTGAAGGCGGCGGTAAAGAGGGCTATCCCATTCTTGGCGAACTTCCAGCAAAGAATATTGATACCGGACTTGGACTCGAACGCATGGCCGCAATCCTGCAGGGCGTTGAGAATATTTATGAAATTGATACCACCAAAATTATTTTAGATAAAGCAACATCAATAGTTGGAATTAAATATGGAGCAGATAAATCAGCAGATATTCGTTTAAGAGTAGTTGCTGATCACACAAGAACTGCTGCTTTTCTTATTGCCGATGGAGTAATTCCAGGCAATGAAGGAAGAGGTTATGTTTTGCGCAGAATGATGAGAAGAGTCATTCGAAATATGAGAATTTTGGGAGCAGATAAACCAGTTATAAAAGATTTAATTGAATCAACAATAAAAGCAATGGGGCCACAATACCCAGAATTAAATACTGATAAGAATCGAATTCTAGAGATCGCAATAGGAGAAGAGACAACTTTTACCCAAACTTTAAAAACAGGTACTCAATTATTTGAAACTTCTTTAAACGAATTAAAAAAGAAAAACTCAAATGTTCTCACAGGAGATAAAGTTTTTGAACTACACGATACTTATGGTTTTCCCTTTGATTTAACGCTTGAGATGGCTGCTGAAAACAATATTTCAATTGATGCCGAAGGTTTTAAGAAATTAATGCAAGAACAAAAAAATAGAGCAAAAGCAGATGCTAAAGAAAGAAAATTGGGATTAGCAGATATGCAACAATATAAAACTTTGGCTGAACTTGCAGGAGTTACTACTTTTATTGGATACAGCCAAACTTCAAGTGAAAGTAATTTAAAAGGATTATTAAGTAATGGAAATGTTGTTAAAAATGCTAATCAAGGAAGCGATATTGAATTCGTGCTTGATCGCACTCCTTTTTATGCAGAAGGTGGTGGCCAATTAGCGGATGCTGGAAAAGTTACTTTAAATAATGGTTGCGAAATTGAAGTTGAAGATGTTCAACAACCTGTGCCAGGACTATTTGTACACCGTGGAAAAGTTATTAAAGGTGAAGCAATAACTGGAGCAAAAGCAGTGGGGGAAGTTGATCTATTAAGAAGAAAAGCAATTTCAAGAGCACATACTGCAACACATTTAATACATAAAGCTTTCCGAGAAGCACTTGGTGAAACTGCAACTCAATTAGGAAGTGAAAATTCTCCGGGCAGACTTCGTTTTGATTTTCCATCACCAAAACCAGTCCCACAAAGTGTTTTAAATGATGTTGAACAAAGAGTAAACGAAGTTCTCCTAAATGATTTAAATATAAGTGCAAACTTAATGTCTCAAAATGAAGCAAAAGCAATGGGTGCCATGGCATTGTTTGGGGAAAAATATGGTGATGTAGTTCGTGTTGTAAGTGTGGGGGATTGGGCTCATGAACTTTGTGGTGGAACACATGCAAAAAGATCTGCGCAACTTGGACTGGTTAAATTTTTAAGCGAATCAAGTATTGGTGCAGGAACAAGACGGGTAGAAGCATTAGTTGGAAGTGATGCCTATCAATTTCTAGCCCGTGAACATTTAATTGTTTCAAATCTACAAGAAATGCTCAAAGGAAAAGCAGAAGAACTTCCAGAAAAGATTTCTTTAATGATGGAGAAATTAAAGGAAGCTGAAAAAGAGATAGAAAAAGCCAGGAAAGCATCTTTGTCAGGAAATATTTCACAATATGTAAAAACTTCTCACGAAGTTAATGGGGTAAATGTTGCAAACTTTTTCATAGATGAAATATCGGCAAATGATCTTCGAGAAATAGTGACAAATGTAAGAGGCCAATTGGGTCAAGTAGCAAGTGTTGTTGTGGGTGCAGGCGTATTTGAAAATAAGGTAAATGTAGTTGTAGCCACAAGTGAATTAGCAAGAACTAAGAATTTCAATGCAGGAAATATCTTAAAAGCAATTTTGGAAAAATTAGATGGCAAAGGTGGCGGGAAAGCAGATATGGCTCAAGGTGCTGGAAGTAATGTTCTTGAAGCTAAGTCACTTATTTCCAAAATTGATTCTTTTATAAAATAATGTTGTGAGAAAAGGTATTCGTTTAGCACTTGATTACGGCGATAAAAGAATAGGCGTTGCCAAATCAGATATTGATGGCATTTTAACCTTTCCTGTTGCAACTTTTAAAAATACTAAAGAAGTCTTTTTTGAAATTTCAAATTTAATTTCTGAAACAAATTGCCTTGAAATTTATATTGGTTTTCCTAAACATTTATCAGGTCAAAAAGGAAGCAGTGTTACAAAAGTATTGAATTTTGCCTATGAAATATTTTCAAACACCGGGTTTTCAGAAATTAGATTTATTGATGAAAGACTCACAACTTCTGGTGCAGCATCTATCTTGCGTGAGAGTGGGCTTAAGGCAAAAGAACAAAAGGGCATAATTGACCAACAAGCTGCCATAGAAATATTAGAAATTGCGCTAGATTTTGAAAAGAGAAATAATAAAATTCCTGGAATAAACTTTAAGGAGGTCTAATATGCCTTCTATTTTAGATGAATTTAAAAGTGAAGAAAAACCCTATAAATCTGAATTACATCCAGCCCCTTATTTGAAAATCGGAATAGTTGTGTTTTTTGTGCTTCTTGCAATTGTTGGTTATTCATTTATTCCAAGTGGAAGTGTCAGAATTTTAGATGGACCTGGTGGAACTGGTCCTGTGCAAGTAACAATTGAACCTGGTGCTTCTTTAACTCAAATTGGCAAAGTTTTAGCTGATTCAGGTGTTGTTAAAAATTATGCTGAATTTGTTTCTGCAGCTGACGATATTCCCCAATCA
>CAXBQJ010000139.1:0-3110 GCA_963977775.1 uncultured bacterium | reverse complement strand
CAAACCAAATAAGTGGTGGAGTTGTGCAAGGTGGTTCAACTTTGACTCAACAATATGTAAAAAATAGTTTAGTTTTATCTGCTAAAACTCCAGAGGAAGCAGCAGCTGCCAAAGAAAAAACAATTACTAGAAAATTGCGAGAAATACGTTATGCCCTTGCTTTAGAAAGAATAAATTCTAAAGAAGAAATTTTGGCAGGTTATTTAAATATTGCATATTTTGGTGCTGGTGCTCACGGCGTGGAAGCTGCAGCTAAAAGATATTTTTCTAAATCAGCAAAAGATCTCACAGTTATAGAAGCTGCAACAATTGCAGGAATTGTGCAACAACCAACAGGTTATGACCCAATTAGAAATCCTGCTCGAAATGAAAATAGAAGAAATCAAGTTTTAGATCGAATGGTTTCAAGTGGATACTTAAAAGCTGATGAAGCAGATAAATTAAAGAAGATTTCTGTTAAAAGTTATTTGAATCCAACACCAATTCGAAATGGTTGCACTGGATCAATTTCCCCATACTTTTGTGACTATGTTGTGCAAGTTATTAGAAATGATCCTTCCTTTGGAGATTCTCAAGAAGAAAGAGATCAATTCTTACGAGAATCAGGTGCAGTAATTACTACAACACTTGATTTGAAAGCACAAGAAGCAGCACAAGCTGCAGTTGATAAATACATTCCTAGAGATGATCCAAGTCAAAAAGCTGCAGCAATTTCTATGGTTAATTCAAAAACTGGTCAGGTTATTGCGATGGCACAAAATAGAACTTGGGGTACAGATGGTTTAGGTAACACCACTTATAACTACAACGTTGATGCCCAACATGGTGGAACAGCAGGAATGCAAGCTGGCTCTACTTTTAAAGTTTTCACATTATTAGCAGCTCTGGAACAAGGTTATGGACCTGGAACTGTATTAGATGCAAATACTCCAAAAACTTTTACAAACTTCACTGCATGTGAAGAAGGTGCACCTGCATTCGAACCTTACACAGTTAATAATTCAACTCGAAGTGGAATCTTTGATATGAATCAAGGATTAGCTTATTCAGTTAATACTTATTTTGTTGGCTTAGAAGAAATGACGGGACTTTGTCGTCCCGTTGAAATTGCAGAAAAGCTTGGTGTAAGAACTGGTAAAGGCCAACCATTAGAAAGAGTTCCATCTTTTACATTAGGAACGGCACCTATTACTCCACTAATGATGGCTTCAGCTATTTCAGTTTTTGCAAATCATGGAAATCATTGTCCAACAAATATAATCACTAAAATTGTGACAAGAGATGACGTTGAAATTCCATTATCAAAAATAGTTTGCAGTTCAGTTGTTGATAAAGGAACAGCAGATACTTCAGCACTTATGTTGACAAATGTTATCGATGGCTCAATAGAAGGAAGAACTGGTGCAAAAATGTCACTGGGCCGAGAAGCAGGTGGCAAAACTGGAACAACAAATGATTCTGCCGCTGTGTGGTTTGTTGGTTTTACACCTGAAATTTCTGCTGCAGTTTGGGTAGGAGATCCAAGAGGTGGATATAAATACCCAATGAAAAACATAACCATCAACGGTAAAAAATATAAACAAGTTTTTGGATCTTCTCTTCCTGGGCCTATTTGGAAAGAAGCAATGTTAGGTGCACTAGCTGGAAGTGAACCTACGTCTTTAGAACTTGAACCTTCTTGGCAGTTAACCGATAAAGGAATCTCTCCAACATTTGTTCCACCAGCTATTCCTGCACCAGTTCCAACTCCTTAGATATTTTAAATAATCACGTAATCTGGAATTATATAAATTGTTATGAAATCAATTGACACATTAATTCTTGCAGGTGGAAAATCTTCAAGATTAAAGAATTTAGATAAATTAGAAATAAGAATTGAAAAAGATACAATTCTAGATTTAGTAATAAATGATGCAATAAATAATATTTTTGTTGTTGGAAATGAACGTAAAACAAAAAAGAAAGTCACTTGGGTAAAAGATTTAGCAAATGATGGTGGGCCGGGAGTTGGAGTTTGGTCTGGAATTCAAAAAATCCAATCAGAATATGTATTAATACTTGCAGGTGATCAACCATTTATTGGACCGTTTATTGGAGAACTTTGCGAAAAAGCTCTTGGAAATGGTTCATGGCTTGTTAATAAAGATGGCATAGGTCAGCCCTTAGCAAGTTGTGTAAAAACTTCTGTATTAAAAACTGCCCTTGAGGAATCCCAAGGTGTGAATACTTCGCTTTCCCAACTTCTGGGCAAAATGAATTTAGTTGCTATCGAAGTTGAAAATGATGTAGTTCAAGATCTTGATACTTGGGCAGATGTCATAAAAGTAACTAGAGAAAGAGGCAGTATGACTGATGCGTGGCTTAAAAATATTGCCCAAAAATTAGAAATTTCACATGAAAATTTAGATATTGACAAAATTCTTGATTTAACAAGAGATGTTGCTCATAATATCGAAAGAAAAGCTGCTCCCTTGACTACTTTTCTTTTAGGTTATGCGGCAGGTAAAGACAATGCAACCAAAGAACAAATACAAAAATTAATAACAAAAATTAACGAATCAATTGATGAATGGAAAAAATAGATATATATGAATAATAACTTTTCACATCTAAATGAACACGGTGATGCTCAAATGGTTGATGTCAGTGGTAAAGAGATTTCTTTAAGAATTTCAAAAGCAAGAGCAATAGTTGAAGTTAGTGAAGAAGTTTCTGAATTAATAAAAAATAACAATCTTCCTAAAGGTGATCTTTTTTCAACTGTGAGAATTGCAGGAATTATGGCAAGTAAAAAAGTCTCAGAGTTAATTCCTTTATGCCACCCTTTAAACATAGAGTCAATAAATATTGAAATTGAGCACATAAAAAATCAAATTGTTATAACTAGTGAAGTAAAAATTACCCATAAAACTGGTGTAGAAATGGAAGCTTTAACAGCAGTAAGTGTTGCTGCACTCACAGTTATAGACATGGTTAAGGCGATTGATCCAAGTTCAAAAATTATTGAAGTAAAAGTTTCAGAAAAAAGTGGTGGAAAAAATGGCCATTGGATAAATCCAAAATGAGTATTGAATTAAATAACCTAAAAATCCAAGTTATCACTATTTCAG
>CAXBQJ010000138.1:0-3139 GCA_963977775.1 uncultured bacterium | reverse complement strand
AAGCAGTTAGAGCTATAAAGCCGTCTGGTCGTGGTGAATTAGAAATTACTGACGCTATTCAATGGCTCGTTGATCAAGGAAACACAGTTAAACCTCATCTTGTTACTGGATATTGGAAAGACACAGGACGATTAGAAGACATGCTGGAATGCAATCGTGCTGTGTTAGAAACACTTGATCCAGTTAATAAAGGAAAAGTTGATTCGGAATCAAAATTAATTGGACGAGTTGTTATCGAAGATGGAGCAGAAATAATTAGATCAACAGTTAGTGGACCTGCAATTATTGGTAAAAATACAAAACTTATTGATACCTATGTTGGTCCTTATACTGCTATTTATCATGATTGCTTATTAGAAAAAAATGAAATTGAAAATTCAATTATTTTAGAAAAAACTTCAATTCGAAATGTGGGAAGAATTGAAGGAAGTTTAGTTGGAAAAGAAGTAGAAATTAGTGGTTCAAGTGAACAACCAAAAGCTCACAAGTTAATGCTAGGAGATCACAGCAAAGTTGTGATAAATAAATGAATATTTTAGTAACTGGTGGGGCAGGCTTTATTGGCTCTAATTTTGTCAGAATGGCATTACAAAATAAGTTTCCTAATTTTGAAGTAACAAAATTAACAGTTTTAGATTTATTAACATATGCAGGAGATAAAGAAAATTTAAAACCAATTCAAGATGATTCACGATTTGAGTTTGTAAAAGGAGATATTAGGGATCTAAATCTTGCTACAAAATTGATGAGTAATCATGAATACGTTGTTCATTTTGCAGCAGAATCTCATGTTGATAGAAGCATTGAAGGTGGTTCAGAATTTGTCAGCACCAACGTTATGGGCACTCAAGTTTTATTGGATGCAGCTAGAAATTCAAATGTAAAAAGATTTCTACATGTTTCAACAGATGAAGTTTATGGAAGTATTTCAGAAGGCTCTTGGCCAGAAGATCATCCACTTTTGCCAAATAGTCCTTATTCTGCAAGTAAAGCTGGTTCTGATTTATTAGTTCGTGCATACAACAGAACTCATAAATTAGACACAGTTATTACAAGATGCAGTAACAATTACGGTCATTATCAATTTCCTGAAAAAGTTATGCCTTTATTTATTACAAATATTTTGGAAGGAAAAAAAGTTCCCCTTTATGGAAATGGATTAAATGTTAGAGATTGGCTTCATGTGGACGATCATTGTCGAGGCATTGCTTTAGCTTTAGTTAAAGGAAAATCAGGTGAGGTTTACAACATTGGTGGTGGAACAGAATTAACCAATATTGAACTTACTCACAAAATATTAAAAGCCATGAATGTGGGAGAAGAATTTATTCAACCTGTAGAAGATAGAAAAGGTCATGATTTACGCTACTCAGTTGATATATCAAAAATAAGTAAAGAGTTAGGTTACAAACCAGAAGTTGATTTCGATAAAGGATTACAAGAAACCATTAATTGGTATAAAAATAATGAATCTTGGTGGAGAAGACATAAACAAAGTGCACCAGCAATAAAATGACCTGGGTAATTCTTGGTGCTAATGGTCAACTTGGGAAAGAACTATTCTTACTTTTAAAAAATTCAAATCAAGACGTTATTGGCATTACGAAAAATGAAATCGATTTAGAAAAACCTGAGGAAATAGCGAAAAAATTAAGTAAATTTAATCCCTCAATTTTAATTAATGCAGCAGCTTACACTCAAGTAGATAAAGCTGAAGAAGAAATAGAAAAAGCAAATATCATAAATGGTCTAGCTGTTGGTAAAATTGGAAAATTTGCTTCGGAAAATAATATATCCTTAGTACATATTTCAACAGATTATGTTTTCGATGGTAATTCAAATATTGCCTACAAAGAAACCGATTTACCAAATCCGCAATCTGCTTATGGAAAATCAAAATTATTAGGCGAGAATGAACTTCTTAAAAACAATCCAAATGCATATATTTTAAGAACTGCTTGGGTTTATGGAGAATACGGAAATAACTTTCCAAAAATTATTGCTAAGAAATTGAAAAATGGTGAAAATCTAGAAGTTGTAAATGATCAAATAGGATCTCCGACTTGGACAAAAGATTTATCCAAAGCAATTATCGAAATAGTTAATAAACAACCAGAATCTGGTATTTATCATGTGACAAATACTGATAAATGTTCATGGTTTGAATTTGCTCAAGAAATTTGTAAATCTCTAAATATTGATATTAATAAAATTAAGGAAACAACTTCTGAAAAATTTATTCGACCTGCAAAAAGACCAAAGTATTCAGTTTTAGCAAATGAAAAATGGATTAAAGCAGGTTTAAATCCATTACAAAGTTGGAAAAGTGCATGGAAAGAAGCAGCAACTTCAGTATTAGTTAAAGATTAAGGTGTTGCACTCACACTTGGACTTGGAGATGAAGTATCGGTAGGTGTTGATGTAGGTGTTGGAGTTGGTGGAACAACAATTACTGTTCCAGGTGGAACTCCAATTGTGATTGTCACAACTGCTCCTTCACTTGATTTAGTACCTGGTTTAGGTGCTTGAGCTAAAACACTTCCGATTTGTTCAGAAACAACTTGTTGCAGAATTTGCACATTAAATCCTAAATTTGCTAAATCTGTTCTTGCTTGAGCTTCAGAAAGCCCAACAACTTGAGGAACTATCTTTAGTCCACTAGAAATTGTTAAAGCAACTTCTGTTCCAGCACTTACCGCACTTCCGGCAGCAGGATCGGAACCAACAATTACTCCCTTGTCGCTATCACTTTCTACTTCGGTGACAGGACCAAGTTTCAAACCTTTATCTGATAAAACTCTTCTTGCATCTTCAACACTTTGAAGTCCAATTAATTTTGGAACTACAACTTTAGATTTACCAGCACTTACCACTACATCAATATTTGTTCCCGGGGTAATTGATGTACCTGCTTGAGGAGTTTGACTAATAATGGTGTCAACTGGTCTTTCACTATTTTCTGGTGAAATTTGACCTAAAGATAATCCTTCTTCTAAAAGTAAAACTGTTGCTTTTTCAACAGTTAATCCATCTAGACTTGGCACAATTATTCGATCATTTGAATTAAAACCAAAGATTTGTGTCGCTAACCAAACAGTCAATCCACCAACAAAAACTCCCGCAATTGCTAATAATGCTA
>CAXBQJ010000137.1:0-3147 GCA_963977775.1 uncultured bacterium | reverse complement strand
ATAGTTGCCTTGCTTGGTGCGGGAATCTATTTCTATACAACTTCCACCTCAAAAGAAGTACAAAATTATCTGACAGAAAAATCAGGTCCTGCATTAATTGAAAGTAGTGTTTCAACAACTGGAAGTGTAGTTGATGAATACACTTTTAATATAAATTCGGATTCACCTGCCACGTTAACAAAAATTGCTGGTGTAGCAACAACAAGTTCAGGAACACCGGTATCACTTTCTGATACCTGGGTTGTTTCAAAGATTAATAATGATGAAGGAAAAGTTGTTTCTAAAGGTAAAACTATTGTTACTTTAAAAAATTATGAAGGTTTAACTCAATTAATTAAAGCTCCCGAAAAAGCCAGAGTAAAAACTGTAAATGCAGTTAAAGGTGCACCTATTAGTGGTGATGTGGTAACAATTGGAACAGGTCGAATCTTGGTTTCAGTTGAAGTTACAGAAACCCAATCAACACAATTAAGCGTTGGTTTACCTATTGCTTTAGCAATAAATTCATCTGACACTTTAACCTCAGGAGCTATTACATCTATTAATGCTGCAGCAACTTCTGCAACAAGCTCTAATCCAACTTATACAGTTTTAATTACTCCTACTCCAAACACTTTGCCTGCAAGTGCAAGATCGGGTATGACAGTAACAGTTGATGTCACACCAACCGGTAAAGATCGTATTCGATATACAAATGCCAAATTAATTGATGAATTTACTTATTCAATTGATGTAAACAACAAGGTTACTTTGCAATCGAAAAATGGAGTCGATGTTGTGGGAGTCTCAAGCACGACAAATACAGCCACCAAACAATTTAGTGTTACAAAATTAAATGTCTCTCCAGGAACAATTGTTAAAAAAGATGATATTATTGCTGAATTAAAAAATTTTGATGGAAAAATTCGAAACGTTAAAGCTCCGGCAGATGGAGTTATTCGAGAAGTTTTCACCGCACCAAATGCAATAGTTTCAGGAGTTGTTGCATCTCTTGGCTCAGGACAAGTCTTAGCCGCGATAAAGGTAAGTGAGTATGACATTCAAAATGTTTCATTGGATCAAAAAGTAGAACTAAAACTTGGTTCAGATAACAAAGTAAATACCGGTAAAGTTATCCAAATTGGTCAAGTTGCCACTGTTGATAACAATGGTGTTTCACAATTTAGTGTGTTTACTAAACCTGATCAAATTGATAAAAATTGGCGAATTGGAATGAGTATTACCGCAAAAATTATTTTGCAAAGTAAAAATGTTTCAATTGCTGTCCCAATTCAAGCTATTCAGAAAAAAGGCAACGATAATTTTGTTCAAGTACTTAATGACAAAAATGAATTAATAGACAAACCAGTCACAATTGGAGTTTCAGGTACTCAATTCGTAGAAATCACTAGTGGTTTAAATACTGGTCAAGAAGTTGTTTTAGGAAAGGCTTCAGTTGATGAAAAACTTCCAGCATCTGAAGATCCATTTAGAGAGCAAAGACAGCAACAAAGAAATAACAACGGATCATAATTTAAATAATGTCTAGCGTTGTTGAGATGACTAATGTCGCCAAAACTTTTGGCGAAGGATCATCAATTGTTAGAGCTTTGGATGGTGTTGATGTCACTATTGATGAGGGTGAGTTTGTAGCAATAGTAGGACCATCTGGTTCAGGTAAATCAACCATGATGAACTTAATTGGTTGTTTGGATAGACCAACAAGTGGAAGAGTAAAAATTGCTGGTAAAGATTTAACTAAATTAAATGATCGAAAATTAACTGAATTAAGAAATTTT
This sequence comes from uncultured bacterium, assembly GCA_963977775.1. GTDB lineage: Bacteria > Actinomycetota > Actinomycetes > S36-B12 > UBA5976 > ATZT02. The sequence goes on along the minus strand of CAXBQJ010000137.1, from coordinate 1,369 downwards.
GCGATCGGCTTTGTTTTTCAATCTTTCTTTTTGCTACCTAAAACAGATGCGCTAGATAACGTTGCAACTCCACTTTTTTATCGTGGAATTGCGTCTCGAGAAGCAAGAAAAAAAGCGATGGAAATGCTGACAAAACTTGGAATGCAAGATCGCTCTACTCATCAATCAACAGAATTATCAGGTGGCCAGCAGCAAAGGGTTGCAATTGCTAGAGCTTTAGTAACAGAACCTTCATTGATTTTGGCTGACGAACCAACTGGAGCACTTGATTCAAATACAGGAAAACAAGTTATGGACTTATTTCAAGATCTAAATAGAGAAGGAAAAACAATTGTTTTAATCACTCATGATTTAGATATTGCTCAAAAAGCTAAAAGAAGAATAACTTTAAAAGATGGAAAAGTTATTAGTGATGATCGAGTCAAACCATGATCTTTATTGCAGCTCGCATGGCGTTGGCAAGAATTCTTGCCACAAAAACAAGATCTGGTCTAACAATGCTTGGCATCATTATTGGGGTTATGTCCTTAATCGCTTTGGTTTCAGTAGCCCAAGGTGCAACCTCAGGCATTCAAGATCAATTTAAAGGATTAGGTGCAAGAAATTTAACAATAACTGGAACCACGAATCAGTCGATAACAATTGATGATGCAAAAGAAATAGCCAAACAACCTGGCATAGATATTTTGACTACAACTGTGGCAGGACGAGCAACACTTAGTTCAGATCAGGCATCAACTAGAGCAAATGTTGTTGGAGTTGATTCACAATATGGACAAGTAATTGATCCAGATATTTTCGTAGGAACTTTTTTACCTAATACGGATGAATCTAAAAATTCAAGAGTAATAGTCTTAAGCACATCAATTGCTGATGATTTAAAACTTAATGCCTATTCTATTGGAACTTCCATTGCAGTTGGAAGCACAGAATTTACAATCGTTGGAATATTGGATGACGCAGATGGTTTTGGCACGCAAGGAAATGCTTATATTCCAATAGAAACAGCATTTAAATATGTTGCGGTGCCACCTTATTTAAACTCAATTACAGTTCAAACTACAAGTGAAGAAATAGTTGATCAAGTAACTAGCAATTTAACACAATTGCTAATAGCAAGACATAACATCACTGGAGAAAGAGAAGCAGATTTTGTTATAACTGATGCGTCACAAATTCTTGACGCAATTGGAACTGTGCAACAATTTTTATCACTTCTATTAGGAGGGATAGCTTCAATTAGTTTGGTGGTTGGTGGAATAGGAATTATGAACATAATGCTTGTTTCGGTTAGAGAAAGAACTAGAGAAATTGGAATTAGAAGAGCAATCGGTGCGCAACAATCCCAAATATTAACTCAATTTTTAAT
>CAXBQJ010000136.1:0-3210 GCA_963977775.1 uncultured bacterium | reverse complement strand
TTTCGTTTTATGAAATTAGGGAGAGAGGCACAAGCTGGCTAGGAACTTTTGCTTTTGGAGTTGCATTTGGTTTAACTGGTTCTTATCGTCAAAGTATTTTATTAATTATTGCATTTTTTATCGTGGGAGGACTTCTTTTAGTAAAAGTTAATATTAGACAGGCAATTAAAGAATCTGGTAATCCTCAACCAAAAAATATTTAATTATTTACCTAAAGTATTTCTTACCGCTTGAGCAACTGCAGGTGTAACTGCTTGGTCAAATACGCTTGGCACAATAAAAGAAGCATTTAATTGTTCATTAGAAACAATATTGGCAATTGCAGAAGCTGCTGCTAATAATGTTTCGTCAGTGACATTTTTTGCTTGTGCATCCAGTAAGCCCCTAAAGATACCTGGGAATGCTAAAACATTATTTATTTGATTTGGATAATCACTTCTACCGGTTGCCACCACACTCGCATATTTTCGAGCTATAACTGGATCAATTTCTGGATTTGGATTTGCCAGGGCAAATACGATTGAACCCTTATTCATTTCTTTTATGTCATTTTCAGTCAAAATATCTGGGGCGCTAACTCCAATAAAAACATCTGCACCCTTTAAAGCTTGGGAAATACTTCCTTGAAAATTGTTTTTATTGGTATTTTCAATCAACCATTTCATGTCATGACCATCTTTTACACCCTTATGAATAGGGCCCTCATGATTGAAAACTATTAAATCTCTTAACCCACTTCTTACTAACAATCTGGCAATCGCCGTTCCTGCTGCCCCTGCCCCTGTCATAACTACTTTTATGGCATCTATTTTCTTATCCACCACTCTTAAAGCATTTGTTAAAGCTGCTAAAACAACAATTGCAGTGCCATGTTGATCGTCATGGAAAACAGGAATGTCTAGAAGTTCTCTTAATCTTTTTTCAACTTCAAAGCATCGAGGTGCAGAAATATCTTCTAAATTAATTCCCCCATAAACAGGAGCAATTAATTGCACAGTTCTAACGATTTCATCCACATCTTGGGAATCTATACAAACAGGCCAAGCATCGATATCTGCAAATCTCTTGAAAAGTGCTGCTTTTCCTTCCATCACTGGCAAAGCTGCTGCTGCACCTAAATTTCCTAAACCTAAAACTGCTGAACCATCTGTTACAACCGCAACAGTATTTCTCTTAATTGTTAATCTTCTTAAGTTTGTGGGATCTTCTGCAATTGCTTGTGAAATTCTTGCTACTCCTGGAGTGTATGCACGAGATAAATCATCACGAGTTTTTAGTGGAACTTTTGATTTAACTTCTAGTTTCCCTCCCAAGTGAATTAGAAAAGTTCTATCTGAAACCTTTCTTACTTTTGCACCATTTAATTTTGAAATTGATGCAGTTATTCTTTTTGCATGTTCTTCATCTGTTGCATTACAAGTGACGTCTACAACTATTGAATTATGAGTTGATTCCACAACATCTAATGCTGTTAAAGATGCAGCAGCAGAAGAAACTGCAGCAGTTAATCCTCCTGTGGAATCAGCAGTTGCAGGTAATTCAACTCGAAGTGTTACTGCATAACCTGGGGATGGTAGCGACATAAGTTTTACTCTACTGAGCAGTCATTCCACCATCTGCTGACACGATTGAACCTGTCATGAATGATGATTCGTCACTTGCCAAAAACAATGCAAGGTGAGCAATTTCAATCGGTTCTCCAGGTCTACCAATTGGTTGGAATTTATCTATTTCAGCATAAATTTTGTCCAAGCCACCCATCATTTCAGCGTGAGCATAATTTATTGGTGTATCAACCCAACCAGGACAAATTGCATTGCATCGAATTCCTTGTTTTGCATAATCAAGTGCAATACCTTTAGTCAACATCACAACTCCACCTTTGGAAGCTGAATAAACAGTAAGAAAAGGTTCTGAAACGATCCCATTAACACTTGAAATATTTACTAAAGATCCATTTTTATGCTTCAACATGTGAGGGATTGCTGCTCTGCAGGTATACATTGAACCTTTTAAATTTACATTTAATGTTTTATCAATAATTTCATTTTTCACTTCATGAAATACTCCAGGAATATTTACCCCTGCACTATTTACTACAACATGAACTGTGCCAAATTCTTTAACGCAAACATCAATTAAATTTTGAGCTTGTTTATCATCTGAAACATCAGCTGCAACAGATACTGCAATTCCTCCAGCAGAATTAATTTCTTCAGTTACTTTTTTTGCTGAATCAAGATTGATGTCAGAAACAACAACTTTTCCGCCTTCTTCGGCTAATCTAAGTGCTGTTGCCTTTCCAATTCCTGAACCTGCTCCAGTGACTACACAAGCTTTGTTTTGAACTCTTCCCATTTTTATCCTTTAATAAATAATTTGGGCTTGCTCTCTTAAAATTTTAGAGCAAGCCCAAATAGTTAATTTCTTTTTAAGAAAGTTTTAAAGATCTGATTTAGGACCTTTAAACCAATTCTTAGCACTTAATTGCCACCAAATCATTGCTCCACCGATCACAATCAACATTGCAATTGGTGAATATTGCACAGCAAGCCAAGAGAAATTCTCATTTCCAGGCATACCTGCTGGTGTGGTTGGCAACATGAAATAAACAGAAATTATGGCAATTTCTAGAACAGCAACTGGTGCCATCCATTTCCACTTATTTCCTAAATTCCATGGACCTTGTTTGAATTTATCTCCCATTCTCCAACGTAAATAAATTGGAATTGCAAATGAAACGAATAAACCAATTACGGTCACTGAAGTAACAGCAAAGAATGCAACTGGCACAACAGTTCCTGGAGGTGCGTATAAAGCAGGAAGTGTTAACACAACTGCACCAAGTGCTGCACCTAATGCAGCATTGGATGGATTTTTATTTGAATCCACTTTCTTTAACCATTTACTTCCAGGAACAGCACCATCACGTGAGAAAGCAAACAACATTCTTGAAGCTGCAGTCACACATGACATACCGCAGAAGAATTGACCGACGCAAGAAATTACCAAAATTGCGACAGCCCATCCTTCAGGAAGTGATGTTAAGAAAATAATTGGAGAGAAACCAAAGTTTTTGTTGATTTCTTCAACATTTGTTGCTGCATAAAGGAAAGAAAGCAACAAAATCCATCCACCGACGGCGGAATAGAAAATTGATTGCCAAATACCTTTTGCTGCTGCTGAAGATGCGCCAGCTGTTTCTTCCGA
>CAXBQJ010000135.1:0-3219 GCA_963977775.1 uncultured bacterium | reverse complement strand
TTTTCAGGTTTTCCTGTAAGTCTATTTTGGTCAACGCTTTTTACGAATGTAACAAATTCTTTACCAAGGTTTATATAATCTTGAGTCAATTGATTCATTTGATAAGTCTAGCCTTGACTAATAACAAATACATTTCGCAACCTAAACAAAAGTTAAACACAGAGTTTAAAAAGGCTGCGGCCAAGGCAAATGCCGTAGCGATCAAAAATACTAAATCACTGCCAACAAAATAACCTATGATGCCAACTGCTCCAAAAATGAATCCAACAAGTTGGGCAAATTGAGGAGGTTTCATATTTTCTAACTCGACTTCTTTTTTTAATCTTGGTTTTACAAAATTTTTAAATATTGCACCATATAAAGTATTTTGAGGTCCAAATAACGCTCCACTTGCCCACATTAAGGTTTGAAAGATCAATAGGGAAATACTGTTGAAATATAGAACACCAACTAAAACAATTAATGTAATCGTTGCTCCAAATCTTGGACCTCTAGAATCAATTTGCATTTATTTTTTCCTTTCCATTTTCGTTTAACTTTCTAAAAGTATCTTTTAATTGGTTTGGCTTGGGGGCCCCAATTATTCTTCCCACTTCATTACCTTTTGAATTAAAAAATATTGAAGTAGGAGAGCTTTTCACGTGTAGCTTTTTTGCTAAATCAATTTTTTGTACTGCATCAATTTCTACTAACCCAATATTTCTACTTGATCCAATTTCAGCATTTATTTGTCGTTTTACTCCAGGACAAATTGAACAATATTCTGTGGAAAATAATAAAATAGTTCCTTCTGTGTTTAATTCATGGTCAAGATTTAAAGATTTGAAATCAGATTCATTTGAATATTTTTGAATTAGGCGTCCCCGATTTAATTTAAAAAACAAGCCCAAAATTGTAGAAACTAATATCACTGTTGCAATCAAATTTAGATGATTTTGAGCCATATCTTCATTCTGCAATACAAAGAGAATTCATGCATATTGAGCCATCGAATAAAGGCAATATTGGGTTGTTGCAAATATTTTGCAATTAATTTATCCAACTCGCGAGGACTTTGATTTGACCATAAAATTATTTGTATTAAAAGAAATTCAAAGGAGACTTAAATGAAGGTTTATGACAACATCACACAAGTTGTTGGAAATACTCCACTTGTGAAGTTGAATCGAATAACTGATGGTGCCAAAGCCGAAGTTTATGCAAAATTAGAGTTTTATAATCCAACTGCGTCTGTTAAAGATCGTATTGGCATAGCCATGATTGATGATGCAGAAAAATCTGGTGCCTTAAAACCGGGCGGGGCAATTGTTGAAGCTACTTCTGGGAATACAGGAATTGCACTTGCAATGGTTGGAGCAGCAAGAGGTTACAAAGTAATTTTGACTATGCCAGATTCAATGAGTAAAGAAAGAAGAACTTTATTAAAAGCCTATGGAGCTCAATTAGTTTTAACTCCAGCAGCAGAAGGAATGAAAGGTGCAGTAGCCAAAGCAGAAGAAATAGGCCAAAAAGAAGGCGCAGTTTTGGTAAGACAATTTCAAAATCCTGCTAACCCAGAAATTCATAGAAAAACAACTGCATTAGAAATTTGGAATGATACTGACGGAAAAGTTGCAGCAGTAGTTGCAGGTTCTGGAACAGGTGGAACTATAACTGGTGTTGGACAAGTATTGAAAGAAAAAAATCCAAACATTAAATTGTTTGTTGTTGAACCTCTTGCATCTCCATTGCTAAGTGGTGGATCACCTTCTGGACATCCTTTACAAGGAATAGGACCAAACTTTATTCCTGAAATTTTAGATCAAAAAATTTATGATGAAGTAATAGATGCACCTAATGAAGAAGCAATTAAATATGCCAGAAGAGCAGGTGCTGAAGAGGGAATACTTGCTGGAATTTCTTCAGGGGCAGCACTTTGGGCGGCTTCACAAGTTGCAAAAAGAGCAGAATTTGCCGGAAAAGTAATTGTGGTAATTGTTCCATCATTTGGTGAAAGATATCTTTCAACTGCGCTTTATCAAGACTTGATGGATTAATGATCAGAATTAAAGAAGATTTAGATGCAGCTTTAAAAAGAGATCCAGCCCCTAAATCAAAATTAGAATTAGCGCTTGCCTCGCCGGGATTACATGCGATTTGGTTACACCGCATAACTCATTGGGTGTGGAATAGAAAATTACATTTAGCTGCTCGCTTGATGTCAAATTATCATCGTTTTTTAACTGGGGTAGAAATTCATCCAGGTGCAAAAATTGGTAGAAGATTTTTTATTGACCATGGCATGGGTGTGGTAATTGGAGAGACTGCTGAAATTGGAGATGATGTGATGTTTTATCACGGAGTTACTTTAGGTGGAAGAACAATGTCAAAAGGAAAAAGACATCCCACAGTTGAAGATGGAGTATTAGTTGGAGCTGGTGCAAAAATATTGGGAAATATAACTGTTGGCAAAAATGCCATTATTGGCGCAAATGCAGTTGTTACAAAAGATGTGAAACCTGACACAGTTGTGGTCGGCGCTGAGCAAAGAGTGCTAAAGAAATCTGAATATGATTCATCAGAAATGTGGTTTATTTAAATTAAGAGAGTAAAGTAGTAATCAATGAGCACAATGACACTTAATATTGCCTGGAAAGTAAAAAGTACTTGGAAACAAGCTTCAATTAACACAGCGTGGTGTTTGTTGGGTTGTTCAATTGGTGATTTTGCAACAATTTATTTTTTTCAATTAACAAAGATTGCATTTCCAATGCTTGGCATTATGTTATTAGCAATAATCAATGGACTTATAACTTCAATAATGCTTGAAACTTTCATTCTTTCCAGACAAATGGCCCTAAATTTGGCTTTCAAGACTGCAATTGGAATGAGTTTAATTTCCATGATCTCGATGGAGGCAGCAATGAATTTAGCTGATTTAGTTCTTACTGGGGGAGCAATGCTTGTTTGGTGGGCCTTACCAATTATGTGGATTGTGGGTTTTTTAACTCCATTGCCATACAACTATTGGAGATTACAAGCCTTAAATAAAGCTTGCCACTAATTTAATTTTTCTAAAACTGCCATAGCAGCATTTCTGCCCGGAATTCCACTAACTCCACCACCGCGTTTGGCTCCTGCTCCACAAATAAAAACATTGGCAAATTCTGTTTCAACACCCCATTTGCCAACTTCATCAATTGATGTGGCAAATGGCCATTGCAATGGCTTGTGAAAAAT
>CAXBQJ010000134.1:0-3296 GCA_963977775.1 uncultured bacterium | reverse complement strand
GTTGATGCGTGTTTCGGATTGGCAGCTATTGATGATCTCGACAAGATTATATCACACAGAAAGACATTGGCTGACTTGTATGTCAAGTATTTACCAAAGGATGATACTGGCACTTTAATTTCTTTGAATCCAAGTGTCATTATTGGTACAACATCTGTCGCCAACAACATTCAATTAAGATTGATTGCAGGTGGCATGCCTTATGGGGCGCAAATTCAAGCTTTGAAAAAAGCGGTGCCAATTTTGGTATCGACTCCAGGAAGATTAATAGATTTGATGGAACAAAAACATGTTTATTTAGATGAAACAGAAATTGTTGTTTTAGATGAAGCCGATCAAATGGCCGATATGGGTTTTTTACCAGACATGAAAGCAATACTTGATGCTTGCAAACCAAAGGGACAAAGATTACTTTTTTCAGCAACACTTGACCGTGGTGTTGATGGAATCGTTAAAAAATATTTACATAATCCAATTACTCATTCGGTAAATACTGATAAAGCATCTGTTTCAACAATGCAACACCATGTTTTTGTTATTCACCCAAATGATAAGGAAGAAATAACTTCACAAATTGCAGCAAGAGATGGAAAAACTATTTTGTTTGTGAGAACTCAACACGGAGCAGATAAATTAGCACACAAACTAGCCCAAGTTGGAGTTCCAGTTGGTTCTTTACATGGAGGAAAATCACAGTCTGTGAGAACAAAAACTTTAGCTAAATTTAAAACAGGTATCACTCCAGCTTTAGTCGCAACAGATGTTGCAGCAAGAGGAATACATGTTGATGATGTTTCTTTAGTTGTGCATGTTGATCCGCCACAGGAAGCAAAAGATTATTTACATAGAGCAGGAAGAACAGCTAGAGCAGGTGAAACTGGAATTGTTGTCACAATCTGTCTTTTGAAACAACAAAATCAAATAAAACGTTTAATGGATCGAGCTGGAGTTAAACCTCGAATGGTTCGAATAAAACCAAATTCTTCCGAATTAGTTTCTGTTACTGGTGCAAGAAAACCAAGCGGAGTTGCATGGATTGCACCAGTGGTGAAAGAACGCCATGAGAATCAAAAGCATGGAAATAGAAGTAGGAATAGAGATAGAAATAGAAGAAGACGCCCAAGACCAAATCACAGAAGAAAAAGAAATAAATAAATTAGAAATAATTAATAGCTGATCGAATTAGTTCAATACCTAAAACTATTAGTAAAATTGAGGCTATTCTGACTAAAACTTTATACAACCACATAGGTAATTTATTTCTGGTTGATCCTAATCCAATTGCTAACAGAGCTTTTGAACCGATTAATAAAATGTAGAAACCGAATAAAAACCCTGCTGCATCAACAACACTTCTATTCCAACCGCTTACCAAAAGTGTTCCTCCAGCAGTCATCCAAAAAAGCCAAGCTGAAGGATTAATAAAATTTGTTATTGATGCTTTAAATAATGTGGTTTTAGTTGAACCAAGTGATTTATCAATTTTTAAACTTTTTTGAGGATCATTATTTCCAGCAATCCATGATTCATAAGCAAAATAAAATAAAACAATTGCACCAACTAAGCTCAAAAAACTAACTGCAGAATCATTAATCTGCCTTAAGACAAACAATGAAATAACTATTATTGGTAAATCAGTAATTAAAGGTGATAAAGCAACTCTTAAGCCATGTGAAGTTCCACCGCGAAGTGAAGCAGAAATTACTAAAGCTAAAAGTGGGCCAGGTGCTAATCCAACACCTAGCCCTAAAAGTAATCCTTGGATTAAAAATTCCACTAATAGTTAGTGTGACACAGGTGCTGAACCACCGCGTTCACGCAATTTATTATTTGGAAGTAAAAATGCAAAGATAATTGATCCAGCAACCACAATTGCTCCAATTAAAAACACGTGTGACATGCTGTTTGCAAATCCTTCTAAAATTGGATGAATCAAAGTTCTGTTTGCACTAGCCAGCCAAGAAGTGTCATCAAAAGTTGCTTGTCCAGTTTGTAATGCTTGTAGTTGTTTAACAGTTTCCAAATTATTTGGATCCATCAAAGCAGCCTGATAATCAGGTGTTGTAACAGCACCTTGAAAAGCAGTTGCTGTTTCTTTACCAACTTTTCCAAACAAAATTGAAATAAATGCTGCAGTACCAACGGTTGCGCCAAGTTGTCTAAACAATGTCACAGAAGATGTTGCTACTCCTAAATCTTTCATTTGTACCGCATTTTGCACAGCAATAACAGTTGGTTGCAAAACGTGACCAAGTCCAACTCCAAATAGGTAAGACAAAATAGCTATCCACCAATATGCAGTATCAGCATTAAAAGTTGTCATTAAAGAAAGAGAAACAGTTAAGACAACGGTTCCTATAACTGGAAATATTTTATATTTACCTGTTTTTGAGATAACTCTTCCAGAAATTATTGAACCAGTCATAATTCCAAGTGTTAAAGGAAGAAGTTCTAATCCAGCTTTTGTTGGAGAAGATCCACCTACAATTTGTAAATAAAGTGGAAGCATTGCTAGTCCACCAAACATTCCGGCACCAGTAATAATTCCCACGATAGAAATTAATGAGAATGTTTTATCCTTAAAAAGTCTTAAAGGAAGAATTGCTTCATCTTTAATTCGATTTTCAAAAACAATAAATAAAACAAGACTTAATAAACCTATGACATAACAAATAATTGATTCAGCACTAGTCCAACCCCATACTCTTCCTTCTTGAGCAACAATTAATAGTGGAATTAGTCCAACAGTTAATGAAATTGCACCAAGCCAATCAATTGCGTGATTAACTTTTTGAAAATTTGGAATGTGAAGTGTTCTACCAACAATAAATAATGCCAACAAACCAATTGGAACATTAACTAGAAAAACCCAACGCCAACCAGTAATGCCAATGATTGAAGATTGTCCAGCTAAGAATCCACCAATTACCGGACCTAAAACACTTGATGATCCAAATACGGCAATGAAATAACCTTGATATTTTGATCTTTCTCGTGGCGGCACAATGTCGCCAATGATTGCCAATGCCAAAGTAAATAATCCACCCGCACCTAAACCTTGTATTGCTCTATAAACGGCCAAGTTATACATCGAAGTTGCAAATGCACTTAAGGCTGAACCAATTACAAATATTGAAATAGCCCAAATAAATAATGGCTTTCTTCCAAATATGTCACTTAATTTTCCATATAAAGGAGTAGTAATTGTTGATGTAATTAAATATGCAGTTGTTGCCCATGCTTGAAGTGATAGACCATTTAAATCATCGCCAATAGATCGGAAGAGCACACGTCTG
>CAXBQJ010000133.1:0-3320 GCA_963977775.1 uncultured bacterium | reverse complement strand
GATGCGATCGCAGGACGAATCAGAAGATTGCTTGCTATGGCAGACAAGAGAGCAGTAGAACTTGGAGTTCCAACAACTGAAGCCTCTCTCACTCCAGAAATGCTCGAAGGGTAGAATTAGTTTCGGCAACGTCGCCAAATGCTTTAAATCTGTATTAAAAGAACCATCTAAATTTTTGGAGTTGATAAAAAAGTGGCAATTCGCGTGGGTATAAATGGATTTGGTCGTATTGGAAGAAACTATATTCGTGTAATTCAAGATAGAAATGGAAAAGCCCCAGAGGGTGCTCTTGCGCAAATTATTAAGAAAAATGAACCTATCGAAATTGTTGCAGTAAATGATTTAACTGATGTTAAAACTTCAGCACATTTATTAAAATATGACTCAACTTTAGGAAGATTTCCAGGGAAAGTAAACGTAGAAGGAAATTCCATTTATGTTGACAACAAAGAAATAAAGATTACCTCTCACCGTGATCCTGCAGAAATTCCTTGGGGAGATTATGGGGTTGATTTAGTTATCGAATCAACTGGAGTTTTTACAGATGCTGAGAAAGCTAAAGCACATTTAAAATCAGGTCCCAAAAAAGTTTTAATCTCTGCTCCTGCAAAAGGTGAAGACATCACTGTTGTTCTTGGGGTAAATCATGAAGCTCTTGATCATGCCAAACACATAGTAATTTCAAATGCTTCTTGCACCACAAATTGTCTTGGCCCAATGGCAAAAGTTATCAATGACAGTTTCGGTATTGAAACAGGTTTGATGACCACAATTCATGCTTACACAAATGATCAGTCAACTCTTGATATGCCTCACAAAGATTTGAGAAGAGCAAGAGCTGCTGCAATTAACATGATTCCAACTACAACAGGTGCTGCAAAAGCAATCGGTTTAGTTTTACCAGAATTAAAAGGAAAATTAGACGGATATGCAATGCGCGTTCCAACTCCTGTTGGTTCTGCAACTGATTTAACTGTGCAGCTGAAAAAATCTGCAACAGTACAAGATATTAATCAAGCTTTGAAACAAGCAAGTGAAACTACACTAAAAGGAATTCTTTCTTATTCAGAAGATCCACTTGTCTCAACTGATATTGTGCATGATTCTAATTCATGCATAATTGATGCTCAATTAACAACTGTTGCAGGAAATATTGCAAAAGTTGTTGGCTGGTATGACAACGAATGGGGATATTCAAGCCGTCTTGTTGATTTAACTCAACTTGTTGGTTCAAACCTTTAATTAATGAAAAATTTAAAGGATTTAAAACTTGATAATCAGCGCGTATTATTACGCGCTGATTTAAATGCACCACTAAAAGCCGATAATAATGGGCAAATGCAAATTACAGACGATGGTCGTTTGCGGGCCAGTGTGTCAACAATTGCTGAACTCATTAATCGGGGCTGCAAAATTGTAATTCTTGCACATCTTGGAAGACCTAAAGGTGAAAGAAAACCAGAGTTATCATTAAGACCAATTTGTAAAAGATTATCTGAATTATTAAACAAAGATATTAAATTTATTGATCAAATCGATGATAAAACAAAAGACTTAGTGAATGGACTCAAATCTGGCGAAGTTGCAATGATTGAAAATATTAGATTTGAAAAAGATGAAACAAGCAAAGATCAATCTGAGAGAATAAGATTAGCTCAAAAACTTGCAGCTCTGGCAGATTTTTTTGTAATCGATGGTTTTGGAGTTGTGCATCGCGAGCAAGCCTCTGTGACAGATGTTGCACGACTTTTACCAAGAGCAGCTGGAAAACTAGTTGAAGCAGAACAAAAAGCTTTTGACAAAGTACTTAATAATCCTGAAAGACCTTACGTAGTAGTTCTTGGTGGTTCAAAAGTTAGCGACAAATTAGGTGTTATTAATAATTTGATCAACAAAGTTGACAAACTTTTAATTGGGGGAGGTATGGCTTTCACTTTCTTGAAAGCTAAAGGTTACGAAGTTGGAGATTCATTACTCGAAGTAGATCGATTAGAGGAAGTAAAGAACTTAATAAATAGTGCTAATGACAAAAAAGTTGAACTAGTTTTACCAGTTGATGTAGTAATTTCAAAGACATTGGATGCAACTTCCCCAATAGCAATCGTTGATGCAGACAAAATTCCAGTGGGAGAAAAAGGCTTGGATATCGGGCCAAAAACTATTGAATTATTTTCTGCCAAACTAAAAGATGCGAAAACTATTGTTTGGAATGGACCAATGGGAGTTTTCGAAGTGAAAGAATTTGCCAATGGGACAAAAGAAATAGCGCAAAATCTTTCTCAAAGTACGGGCTACACCGTAGTGGGTGGAGGAGATTCCGCAGCTGCAATTAGATTATTAGGCATTGATGAATCAAAATTTGATCATATTTCAACTGGCGGAGGAGCCTCTCTAGAGTTACTAGAAGGAAAAGTATTACCAGGCTTAAAAGTTTTGGACGAGGTGTAAATGACGAGTGAATTAAGAAAACCAGTTATGGCAGGTAACTGGAAAATGAATATTAATCACCTTGAATCAATTGCTTATGTCAACAAACTTGGATTTTCTTTGGCTGAAGCAGATTATGCCCGCACCGAAGTTGTAATTTTTCCACCATTTACTGATTTAAGATCAGTGCAAACTGTGGTGGATGCAGATCATTTAGCGCTAACTTATGGTGCGCAAGATATTAGTGCCCAAGATTCTGGAGCTTACACAGGTGAAATAAGTGGCTCCATGTTGAATAAATTAAAAGTTAAATACGCATTAATTGGTCATAGTGAAAGACGTGCCTATCATAATGAAACAGATGAATTAGTTAATGCTAAAGCAAAAGCTGCGATTAAAAATGATTTAACTCGTTTTCTTGATATATTGGATATTCTAGATGGACAGTATATACCACTTGATAAAGAGAAGCGTAAAGAGTTTTATTACAATACCCGTCACTCCCACGCCTGGGACTTTAATCAGTGGGACATGACAAACGAGGCTGCTGTCTTTTATTTTCTTTTGAGAACCAGTTTCAACGGTATCCTACAGATCAATAAGAACACCAACAATCGTTTCGGTACACCTAGCGGTCTCTTGAATGAAAAGGGTTCTGTCTATGATCGTGACAATGTTATGGCATGGCACGAGGCATTACAATCTTGTGTCATTACCTGTGGTGACTGGATAGATTGTGCTGATAAGGCACCAAAGGAATCCACATTCTTCTTTATGGATCCACCGTATCGTGAGAGTTTTACGTCATATGGTCAATTATTTTCAGACGATGACCAAATTAAACTTTTGGAATATTGTCAGAATGTAAATGCCACGGGTGGAAAGGTGTTTCT
>CAXBQJ010000132.1:0-3368 GCA_963977775.1 uncultured bacterium | reverse complement strand
CGTCGGCGTAGTGAGACAAGATGCGATCCACATCGTGCGCGTTCCAGGCGGCGATCCATTCCTGGGCGAAATGCTGTGCCTGCGTTTGTGTCATCTCTTGACCTTTCCTTCAGGGGTGAGGGGTGAGGACAATCGCGGCTCACCCATCATCAAGACACTGCCTCATGACAAGCCACGCACAACTTGTTGCCTTCAGTGTCCCTGAATGCTGCAATCCATCCCATGTTGCTACCTATTTCCTGTTTCTCCATGATTACATTCCCGCCATTTTTCTTCACGGCGTTGCAAGCTTTTTCTATAGATTCGACGCTTATGTAGTTCATGAACAACACGGTGTTGGCAGGTATGTGGAATTAATACAAAGAGAGTTGAATGGAATTTGGCGCGAGTATTTAGTAATCGAATATGCATCAGCCAAACGAGGTCAACCAGGTGATCGTCTATTTGTGCCAACCGATACTTTGGAGCAAGTTACAAAATATGTGGGAGGTGAGGCTCCAACTCTAAATAGAATTGGTGGAGCCGATTGGCAAAATACTAAGCGCCGAGCAAGAAAAGCAGTAAAGCAGATTGCAGCAGAGTTGATTCAACTTTATGCAGCTCGCATGAGCGCACCCGGCTTTGCATTTTCGCCAGATAATTCTTGGCAACGCGAATTAGAGAGCGCATTTGCTTATGTGGAGACAACAGATCAACTTTCTACAATAGAAGAAGTTAAAAAAGATATGGAAAAAAGTGTTCCCATGGATCGTGTAATTGCAGGAGATGTGGGATATGGAAAAACAGAAATAGCAGTAAGAGCTGCATTTAAAGCAACTCAAGATGGAAAACAAGTTGCCATCCTTGTTCCAACAACTTTGTTAGTACAACAGCATTTTGCAACTTTTTCAGAAAGATATGCACCATTTCCAATAAAAATCAAACCACTTTCTAGATTTCAAAGTACAAAAGAAATAAATGAAACTTTGCAAGGAATCGCAGAAGGAAGTGTAGATGTAGTTATAGGTACACATCGACTATTAACTTCTGATGTTAGATTTAAAGATTTGGGTCTAGTAATTGTTGATGAAGAACAAAGATTTGGTGTTGAGCATAAAGAACATTTGAAAGCTTTGAGAACTAATGTTGATTTCTTAACAATGTCAGCCACTCCTATTCCAAGAACTTTAGAAATGGCTATAACTGGAATCAGAGAAATGTCAGTAATTCAAACACCACCAGAGGAAAGACTTCCTGTTTTAACTTTTGTTGGTTCATATGACCAAAAGCAAGTAGCAGCAGCAATCAGACGAGAACTATTGAGAGAAGGACAAGTTTTTTATGTTCATAATCGAGTTTCAACAATTGATAAAACTTATTTAGAATTAAAAGAACTAGTCCCAGAAGCAAGATTTGCAATTGCTCATGGGCAAATGAATGAACATGAACTAGAACAAGTTATTTTAGATTTTTGGGCAGAAAAATATGATGTTTTAATTTCAACAACAATTGTTGAATCTGGTCTTGATATTCCAAATGCCAACACATTGATAGTTGATCGAGCAGACAAGTTTGGTTTATCTCAACTTCATCAAATTAGAGGAAGAGTTGGTAGAGCAAGAGAAAGAGCATATGCATATTTCTTTTATCCAGAAGAAAAACCTTTAACAGAAAATGCTTATGATCGTTTGGCAACAATTGCCCAACACACTGATCTTGGATCTGGTATGGCTGTGGCATTAAAAGATTTGGAAATACGCGGGGCAGGAAATATTTTAGGTGGAGAACAATCTGGTCATATTGCAGAAGTTGGTTTTGATTTATATGTTCGACTAGTTGGAGAAGCACTTGCTCAAGCTAAGGGTGAGTCAGTTTCAACTGATACAGAAATTAAAATTGAACTTTCTCTTGATGCTCATTTACCTCATGATTACATAAAAGAAGAAAAATTACGCATGCAAATTTATCGAAGACTTGCAGATGTGAAAACTGAAAAAGAAGTTGATGAAATTTCTGAAGAATTACTTGATCGTTTTGGGAAATATGTAGATCCTGTAGAAATTTTGCTAGAAGTATCAAAATTAAGAGTGATTGCAAGAAAAGTTGGAGTTAGTGAAATTGTGCAACAAGGAAGATTTATCAAAATTTCACCACTTGAATTACCAGATTCACGAATTATTAGACTTAATCGTCTGTATCCTGGGACGCAAGTTCGTGCCACGATAAGGGCAATTCAAGTACCTGCACCAACAACATCATTAGTTAATGGTCAAGTATTAAAGAATAAAGAAATTATTAACTGGGTGACCAAGTTAGTAAGAGATGTTTTTGAAGATTAAATAGAGAGGTGAAAATTTTGAAAAAAATAAGACAATTTATTTTTATAATTTTCATTTCTACTTTTTTGATTGCTTGTGGGCAACAAAATCCTGGAACAGCAGCATATGTTGGAAATTATCGAATTACCGAAGATGAGTTAAGTTTTTATTTAAAAGATTTAAGATCAGTAGTACCAATTGAAAATAATGATCAAGGAACTTCTCAATCCAGAGGAGTATTGGCAAGACTTATAATTGGTCAAATTATTACCCAAGCTATCGCAGAAACTGGCGCTGTTGTTGATCAAAGTTTAGTTGCCAAAGATTATGAGAATTTGGAAAAACAATCAGGTGGATCTGACGCTTTAGCAATTTTTGCGGGGTCAAGAAATGTTCCCCCTGTTTTGATTAAGGAAGTTTTGAGTCAAAATCGAGCAATTGATGCAATTGGAAAAGTTTTAGCACCAGACTCACCTCTAGAAACTCAAAGACTTAAAGGTGAAGAATTCGTAATTTTAAAAGCGAATCAAAATAATGTAAAAATAAATCCAAGATTTGGAACTTGGGTTTCTGCAGATGGATCAATAGCACCACCAGCAAATGAGTTAAGTGAGCCAGCATTTGGTTCACCTGAAAACTTAACTCCTGGTAGATAAAGATGAGTAAGAAAAATCCACCAACAAAAAATGGTGTTGCTGGATTAATTGAATTAATGGATATTCTTCGCTCTGACGGGGGATGTCCTTGGGATAAAGAACAAACTCATGAGTCATTAATTGAATATTTGATAGAAGAATCATTTGAATTTGCAGAAGCTGTCGATAGTAAAGATAGAAAAGCAATTAGAGAAGAATTAGGTGATGTTTTATTACAAGTTGTATTTCACTCTCGTATTGCTCAAGAAGATGAAAGTGATCCATTCAATATTGATGATGTAGCTGATGTAATCACCAAAAAATTAATCAAACGCCATCCTCATGTCTTTGATTCACAAAATGAAGTTACATTTTCACAAGTTGAGGAAAATTGGGAATTAATAAAAAAGAAAGAAAAAAACAGAGAAAAAGTCAC
>CAXBQJ010000131.1:0-3472 GCA_963977775.1 uncultured bacterium | reverse complement strand
AAAGGAGGAGTTATGACCAAGTTAATTGAACGTAACACCACAATCCCAACTAAACGTTCAGAAATCTTTACTACTGCTGAAGATAATCAACCAAGTGTGCAAATCAAAGTTTTCCAAGGTGAGCGAGAAATTGCTGCCTATAACAAAAACTTAGGCACATTTGATTTAACTGGGCTGCCACCAGCACCACGTGGCGTGCCACAAATCGAAGTTACTTTCGATATTGATGCCAACGGAATTGTGCACGTAAGTGCAAAAGATCTTGGCACCGGCAAAGAACAATCCATGACAATTACAGGTGGATCTGGTTTAAGTAAAGAAGAAATTGATCGCATGATGAAAGATGCTGAAGCTCACGCTGAAGAAGATAAGAAGCGTAAAGAAGAAGCAGATGTCAGAAATGGTGCAGAAGGTCTTGTTTACCAAACAGAAAAATTCCTAAAAGATAATGCAGAAAAAATTCCTGCAGACGGCAAAGCAAATGTGGAAGAACCATTAAATGCTTTGAAAAAACTTTTAGAAGGAAACGATATTCCAGCAATTAAAACTGCCATGGAAACACTTGCCCAAGCTTCCCAAGCAGTAGGTGCTGCAATGTATCAAGAACAAGCAGCTCAAGCTGGAGCAAATAATGAAAATGCTTCCTCTGAAAACAAAGCAGAAGACATTGTTGATGCAGAGATTGTCGACGAAGGAGCAAATAGCAAGTGAGCAAAGCGTCTGAGCTAAACGAAGAGTCAAGCGAAGGCGTAAAGATTAGCGACAAACGTCGAATCGATCCTGAAACAGGTCAGCCACGAATAGAAAACGTGGCTGACCAACAAAATAGCGAAGTCACTAATCAACCTTCAGATTCAAATCTTGAAAAAGTTGCAGAACTTACTGCAGATTTACAAAGAATTACTGCAGAATATGCAAATTATCGCAAAAGAGTTGATCGTGACAAAGAATTATTTAGAGAATTATCAACAGCACAAGCATTAGAGCAATTAATTCCTGTGCTAGATGACATCTCAAGAGCTAAAGAATTTGGTGATTTAACAGGAACTTTTGCCACGGTGGCAGATGCATTAAGCATTGTGGTTAAAAGATTAGGTCTTGTTGAATTTGGCAAAGTTGATGAAGATTTTGATCCCTTGATACATGAAGCACTCTCAACTATGGAAGATGAAAGTGTTACCACTCAAAAAGTAGCAACAGTTGCCCAAGTTGGCTACAAAGTTGGTGAAAGAATTCTTCGTCCCGCTCGAGTAGTGGTAAAACAACCAAAAGTGTAAAGAAAAGAGGTGAATAGTAATTGAGTGCTAAAGATTATTTAGAAAAAGATTACTATTCAATTCTTGGTGTTGGCAAAGATGTTGATGATGCAACATTAAAAAAGAAATATAGAAAACTTGCTCGCGAACTTCATCCTGACACAAATAAAAATAAGGGCGCTGAAGAAAAATTTAAAGAAGTTTCAGAAGCATATGATGTTTTATCTGATCCAAAAAAACGTGCCGAGTATGACCAAATAAGAACCTATGGCGCAAATGCTGGTGGCTTTGGTGGATTTGATCCAAGAAATACGGGCAATGCGCAAGGTTTCAATATTAATTTAGAAGATGTTTTAGGTGGATTTAATTTAGGTGATTTATTTGGGGGCGGAAATAGAAGACAAAGAGCAAGACGCGGATCTGATTTAGAAACAGAAGTTTCAATTTCATTTAATGAAGCTTTAGATGGAACAACTTTTCCAATAACTTTAAGAGGCCAAACAACTTGTTCTAATTGCAAAGGAACAGGTGCAAAACCAGGAACTACTCCAAAGAAATGTGGAGCATGTAATGGTAGTGGCCAAACAATGCGAAATGCTGGTGGCTTTGGATTTGCTGATACTTGTTCAGTTTGTTATGGCTCAGGAAGAATTATTGAACAAAAAGATGCAACATGTAATGGCACAGGAATTGTTAATGAAACAAGAACTATAAATGCAAGAATTCCTGCTGGTATTAAAAATAATTCAAAACTTAGACTAAAAGGTAAGGGTGAACCTGGTGGCAGAGGTGGTGAACCAGGAGATTTAATAGTTAACGTTTTTGTAAAAACTGATGAAATCTTTGAACGTGACGGAGAAAATGTTCGAGTCACAATTCCTGTTAGATATGACGAAGCAGTATTTGGTGCTCAAATTGCAGTACCTGTACCAACCGGCACAACAGTTACTTTAAAAATTCCTGCAAACACTCAAAATGGACGAGTTTTTAGGGTCAAAAATGAAGGAATGCCTAAAACTAGTGGAGGGAAAGGTGATTTATTAGTAAAAGTCGAAATTGCAGTTCCACAAAATATTTCCGGTAAAGCTAAAAATTTATTAGAAGAATATGCCCAAGAAGTAACACACGATAATCCTCGTGCAGAAATTATTGCTTTAAATGCAAGAAGGAAGCGATAAATGACGCAAAAGAAAAATTATCGTGGAGTAGAAGATCATGTTCCTGTTTTTGCAATCTCAATTGCAGCTGAATTAAGTGGATTACATCCTCAAACTCTTCGCCAATACGACAAATTAGGAATTGTTTCTCCTTCAAGACAAGGAGGATCCAGAAGACTTTATTCAAGAATTGATATTGCCAAATTAAAATATGTTGCTCAATTAACTGCAGAAGGAGTTAACTTAGAAGGTGTAAAAAGAATACTTTTATTAGAAAATCACATCAGATCATTGGAAGCAAAATTAGTTGCAGGTCCTAGACCTTTTAACACAACTGATGTTGAATTATGGAAATCAAGAAGAATACAAAATAGATAATTAAAATTTTTGTACCAAATAAGTCACTTTTAAGAAAACTAAATCAATAAATAACTCGTCCCACGAGTAACTATTACTCGAGGGAAGAAGCATGAAAAGCAAGAAGAAAATATTTGTATTAACTATTTTTCCTTTATTACTTGGAATTTTTAACTATTTGCCAGCTAAAGCCACATCAAATGATGCAATAACTTTAGAGTCTATTTCGGCAGTTTCAACAACAGTTTTAACTGGTCAAAATATTGTTTTAAATTTGGAATTAAATATTCCAACTTCTTTAAATTGGAATCCAATCAACGGTCTTGATGGCTCACAATTACCATTGACTGTTTTATCTTGTCTAAAAAACAATTGGAACGGTACGAGATGCAATTCAGGAAGTAAAAGTTTTACTGCGGATAATTATACGTCGCAAAATTTATCTCTTACTGGAAATGTCATGATTGCTCCAATCAAAAATTTGATACCAGTGGGAGAATATTTAATTTATAAAGTAGTAGTTCAGCAACCAACTATTTATGAAGATTCACATACTTATAACAGAAATTTTACTTATCGGACGAAGAATTGCTCTCCACCTCATGCTTCTGGCAAACCACTGCCCAATACAAACTGAACTTGTAATTAGTAACCAGATTGGCTTTATCTGCTTGAATATTAACGGAATCTGCCTCAAGTCAA
>CAXBQJ010000130.1:0-3562 GCA_963977775.1 uncultured bacterium | reverse complement strand
TTTGTTGTTTATTTATCATTTTTACCCATTCTGATTTATTGCTTTTTCAGAAAGTTCTAATTTACCCTCATTTAATTTGGCATTAATTCTTACTAACCATCTTTCATCGTTTCTTTGAGGAAAGTCTGATCGCCAATGTGATCCTCTACTTTCTTGTCTTCGAAGAGCAAATTCAGATATCAAAGTTGAAACCGTAAGTAAATTTGTTGCTTCCCAACTTTGAGTTGATGCTAACTTGGTTGTTTTTTGAGAAATATTTTTTAAGTCTTGCAATGTTTTATTTAAACCTTTTTCATTTCTTACCGCACCTGCCCCATTTGTAGTTGTAGCAGTAATTTCTTTCCTAATTTTTCCATCAATCAAATCAGATTTTGTATAAGAATCCACAGGCTCTGTTTGTGGAGCTAAATTTTCTAAATTATTTCCTAAACGTTTTGCCACAACTAAGCCTTCTAAAAGACTGTTGGATGCCAATCGATTAGCACCATGTACACCAGTATTTGCGCATTCTCCAACTGCAAAAAGTCCAGCTATATCAGTTTTTCCACTCATGTCAGAAATAACTCCTCCACTTGCATAATGTGCTGCAGGTACAACAGGAATCATTTCAGTTAAAGGATCGATGCCATTTTTTCGACAACTTGCCAAAATATTTGGAAATCTATGTAACCAAATATCTTCACCAAGATTAGTTCCATCTAGAAAAACATATGGTTTTTGTGACGAAATTATTTCTTCATGAACAGCATGTGCAACAACATCACGAGGTGCTAAATCTTTCATGGGATGAATATTTTTCATTAATTCATCACCATTTAATTTTCGTAAAATTGCACCTTCACCTCTAACAGCTTCACTTATTAAAGGTTGAGAACCACGAATATTTGAACCTACCCATAAAACTGTGGGATGAAATTGCACAAACTCTAAATCAGCCACTCTTGCTCCAGCTCTTAAAGCTAAAGCAACACCATCACCTGTTGCAACTAATGGATTTGTTGTTTGTTCAAAAACTGCACCCAAACCACCTGTTGCTAAAACTACAGCTCGGGAAAGTGCTGCACCAACACCATCAATTTTTCCTTTGCCCATAACATGCAAAGTCACACCACAAACTTTTCCTAATTTATCTTTTAATAAATCTAAAACCAATGCATGTTCGAAAATTTTTACCATCGGATCTGCTATTACTTTTGAAACTAAGGCTCTAGATATTTCTGCTCCCGTTGCATCTCCTCCAGCATGTGCGATGCGATCTCTTCTATGTCCACCTTCTCTAGTTAAAGCAACATTTCCTTTTGCGTCTAAATCAAATGTTGCACCTAAATTTATTAATCTTTTCACAGCAGTTGGTCCTTCTTGCACCAAAGTTTTGACAGCACTTTGATCACAAAGACCTGCACCAGCTTCTAATGTGTCTTGAAAATGTTGTTCAGGAGAATCTTCTGGACCAAGAGCTGCTGCTATTCCACCTTGAGCCCAAGAAGTTGAACCAGTAGATAAAACATCTTTTGTTAAAAGTAAAACACTTAAATTTTTTTCTCGTGCAGTTAATGCTGCAGTTAATCCTGCAATTCCTGAACCAATTACTATTACATCTGAATTTATGGTCCAACCTGGATTTGCTGAACTTAATTTCTGAATCAATTCAATTTCACTCATTATTTTTGCCTTAGCATTATGGGCATATTGTCAATAAGTCTAGTTTCGCCTAATTTAGCAGCAATTAATATTCTACCTATTTCATTTAATTTAATTTCCTTTAAATCATTACTCAAAATTTCTACATAATCTAATTCAATCAAATCAGATTCTTTTATACATGTTTTTACGTAATTAATAATTTCTTCTTTAGATTTACCTCTATTTGCTAATAAAACTGCTTGTTTTAATGAATCAGGAATTAATTTAGCTACATTTCTTTGATCAGAAGAAAGATAAATATTTCTACTAGATAGAGCAACTTCATCTGAATCTCTTTGTGTGGGCACCGCCAAAATGCCTACAGGTGGATTTCTCTTTTCTGCCATTTCTTTTATAAAAATTAGTTGCTGGAAATCTTTTTCACCAAAAACAGCAAAAGTTGGATGAACTATGTCAAATAATCGTGTCACAACTTCTACTACTGCAACAAAATGTCCTGGTCTTGATTTGCCTTCTAAAATTTCAAAACGTGAGTCTTTGACAATGTCTAAAGGCCATTGTCCGGGATAAACATCAGTAACACTGGGTGCCCAAAGAATGTGAGCTCCTGCGCTATGTGCAACTTTCAAATCATTTTCTAAATTTCTAGGATATTTTTCAAAATCTTCATTCACACCAAATTGTTTTGGATTAACAAAATCACTTACAACAACGCATCCATCTTTTCCAACTAATTCTTTGCCAGCTTTAATTAAAGCTGCATGACCTTGATGTAGCGCACCCATTGTTGGAACTAGACAAGTTTTGCTTCCCAATCCAGTCATAGCAACGCGAAGTTCAGCATTGCCCCTCACAAGTTGAGTCATAGATGAACTCTAATAATTAGGCAAAAGTGGTGTTATCTCCTGGCTCATCGTCAGAATCTTTTATTCGACAAATCTTTTCCAACCACAAAGACAATCCAACTAAGACCACTGCCAAAATAATTATCCATAATGAAACTAACGCTCGATCTTTGATGGGAGTTAATTTTAAATTTGGAAGAAAATTGAGTTCTAAACCAATATAAAACCCAAGAATTAAACTACCTGCTCTGCTGCCTGCAAATGATAAAGCAACCGTTCGAGCTGCAACTAAAGGATGTGGAGGAGTTTTTCTTTTTTGAATTTCTTTTTCTTTATCTTTTGAACTTCGTAATCTGTTTTTAAAAATTAGTATCCAATATAAAAGAGCTGCATTTAATACAAAAAGTGCAACGGCAGTGTTAGCACTAACAGGAATATATGTACCACTTAAATTTTCATAAATATTAGGAATAAAAAAGCCAATAATTATGGAAATAAAAATAAAAGAAGCTAAATTCTTGGTAGTTGTAGGTTTCATAAATTAAGCAACTTTTTTGGGAAAAGCTTCATATCTTCACAATCTAAATTCTTAATTAATTCTGAAATTGATCCTTTATCACATATTTCAGCATTTGAATCAATTTCTAACCATGGTTTTAAAACAAAACATCTTTCAAAAGCTCTTGGATGTGGTAGTTCTAATTTTTCTGTTTTCAATATTGATTTTTCAAAATCTATTAAATCTAAATCAATCGTTCGAGGCCCATTCAAAATAGATCGTTCACGGCCTAAATTTAACTCAATTAAAAGTAGTTTCATTAATAATTCTTCACTCGAAAAATTAGTTTCAAGAGTGACAACTGCATTTAAGAAATTCGGCTGATCTAAGTATCCAACTGGAGTTGTTTCATAAATATTTGAAATATCTTTTATTTGTGTTTCACTTAATTGATTAATTTCATTTATAGCCGATTGCAGATATGAAAATCTATCGCCAATATTTGAGCCTAATGCAACAACTGCTCTCATCTATTTCTTTCAATAACGACTGCAATATCACTAAATTTCAATTC
>CAXBQJ010000129.1:0-3574 GCA_963977775.1 uncultured bacterium | reverse complement strand
GCTTCTCGTTCGGCGGCAATCGCATCATGGCATCGCGGACAAATATTCACTTCTACGCCGCGTTTGTTTATACAACGATAACCGAGCCATGCAGTTAAAGGAAGATATGATGAATTAAACATAAATTAAATATTTATAATTTTGATTATTACAGATATCTTAATTGTTCTAAATGATCAATTTGTTTCCTTATTTTCTTTTTTCGGGAGTTTCACCTTTTGAAACTTCAATTACACCTAATTCTGTGACTATGGCTGAAATATATTTTGCCGGAGTGACATCAAAGGCTGGGTTGTAGCCCCTTGATTCAAGTGGTGCGACTCTTTTTCCATTAAATTCTAAAATTTCAGAATCATTTCGTAATTCTATTTCTATAGAATCTCCAGATTTTGTTGATAAATCTATAGTTGATTCTGGGGCAACAACTAGAAAAGGAATTTTTGCTTCATAACAAGCAAGAGCAACAGAAAGTGAACCAATTTTATTAGCAGTATCTGCATTTGCAGCTATTCGATCTGCACCGATTAGTGCAACATCAACTTTTTTTCTTAAAATTGTGCTAGCCGCTGCACCATCTGCTAAAACTAGATGAGGAATTTTATTTTGAACTAACTCCCACGCTGTTAATCTTGATCCTTGCAGCAATGGTCTTGTTTCATCTGCATAAACCATTTCAATATTTCCTCTACTATGCAGTTCACGAATTACCCCAAATGCCGTTCCCCACTCTGTTGTGGCAAGCATTCCTGTGTTGCAATGAGTTAAAACATTTATTTTTTGTTTATTCAATTTCTTTAAAATCCAGTCAGCACCAAATTTGCCCATCTTTTTATTGCCATCTTCATCTTCTTGAGAAATCTTATGTGCAAGTTTTAAAACTTGATCTCTTCCTTGTGAAATTAATTTATGTGCTTGATCAACACCCCAAGCAAGATTAACTGCTGTTGGTCTGGCGTTTCTTATTTTTAATATTTGCTCTTCTATTTCCTTTTCAGACCAGTTTTCTTTTTTGCCTTGATCTAAAGCTGTTACAACACCGTAGGCTCCCGCTGCACCTAATGCTGGTGCACCTCGAACAGCTAGTGAAACAATTGCTTCAACTAATTGATCAACTTTTAAAACTTCTATAAATTCAATTTGATGCGGAATTTTTGTCTGATCAAGTAATCTAAGGTGATCATCCACCCATTCAACTGCTCTCATTTGACCCTTTTGTCGTGTATTTCACACAATAGTGCCATATCTTTTCACTCTTTTATTGTGTTGAATAATGATGGAGGAAATTTATGAAAAAAACCTTAAAATCTTTAGTCACAATATTTTTACTCTTTTTTAGTCTTTCTCCTGTGTTTGCTCATACTGATTTAGTTAATATCGAACCAAGTAACACTGAAACTTTAACTGTAATTCCATTAGAGGTTAAATTAAATTTTTCAGAACCTTTAATTGTTGATGGCACATTTGCTTCAATTACCTCAGAAACAGGTTCAATTGAAGCCAATATAAGGGTTGAAGAGGCAAGTTTATTTATTACAGTTCCACAAAATTTAACAGGCTCAAGTTTTACCATCTCTTATAAAACAGTTGCCTCTGATGGCCACCCATCAGATGGCCAAGTTGTTTATCAACTGTCAACTTTGTCAGAAAATCCAAATGAGGAAACTTCAGTGATTGAAACTCCTGTTGCAATTGATTCCCAAGTTGGACCTAATAATTCGAAAATTTCTTGGTTGCAATGGTTATCTTTGGGCGCTTCAATTGGAATTGCAATTACATTCTTTTTAAAAATGCGTAAAAAAATAAGAGGCGCTTAATTAAAAGCGCCTCTTACAAATTTTTTATTTAGTGGCTATGGCCATGTCCACCAGCAGCAGGTGCTGGAGTTTCTTCTTTCTTTTCCACCACTAAAACATCTGTTGTCAGAAGCATTGCGGCAATTGATGCAGCATTTTCTAGAGCTGATCTTGTTACCTTAACAGGATCAACAATTCCTGCCTTTAGTAAATTTTCAAACTCACCAGAAGCTGCGTTATAACCTTCACCAGTTTTCATTTCTGAAACTCGAGAAGTTACGACATAACCTTCTGCGCCAGCATTTTGAGCAATCCAGCGCAATGGTTCAACCGCAGCTTTTCTAATAATTTCAACTCCAGCTGCTTCATCGCCTTCTTGCTTCAATTTGTCTTTCAAAACTGAAACGGCTTGTGTTAGCGCTGAACCACCACCTGCAACTATTCCTTCTTCAATTGCTGCTCTAGTCGCAGAGATTGCATCTTCTACTCTAAATTTAGTTTCCTTTAATTCAACTTCGGTTGCGCCACCAACTTGAATAACAGCAACACCACCTGAAATTTTTGCTAGGCGTTCTTGAAGTTTTTCTTTATCCCAACTTGAATCTGTACGATCCATTTCAGCTTTGATTTGCGCAATTCGAGCATCAACAGACTTTTTATCGCCGGCTCCACCAATTACTGTGGTGTTGTCTTTAGTGACTACTACTCTTTTTGCTTTGCCTAATACTTCAAGACCTACTTGATCAAGTTTTAGACCAACTTCTGGCGAAACAACTTGGCCTGCAGTCAAGATTGCTAAATCTTCCAACATAGCTTTTCTTCTATCACCAAAAGCAGGAGCTTTGACTGCAAGCACATTAAACCCTCCACGGAGTTTGTTGATCACAAATGTACTCAACGCTTCTCCATCTACATCATCAGCAATAATCACTAAATCTTTCTTGCCTGTAGATGCAATTTTTTCAAGCAACGGAAGCACATCTTTGATTGCTGAAATCTTTTTGTCAGTAACCAAAATCGGTACATCTTTATATTCAGCTTCCATTCGGACCGTATCAGTCACCATGTAAGCAGACACGTATCCTTTATCAAACTGCATTCCCTCCACCACTTCTGACTCAATACCAAACGTTTGTGATTCTTCTACAGTGACCACACCATCAGTACCCACCCGATCAATAGTATCCGCAATAATTTTCCCGAGTTCTTCTGATTCAGCAGAAATATGAGCCACCTGACGGATTTCTTCTTTAGTCTTTATGTTTTTAGACATAGACTTCAGTGCATCCACCACATCTTTAGTCGCAGTCTCGATCCCCGTACGAACACCCATCACACCAAGTCCCATTGCCGTATGCTTCATCCCTTCGTGAATGATCGCTTGAGTCAACACCACAGAGGTCGTTGTACCATCTCCAGCCACGTCATTGGTTTTAGTAGCTACTTCTTTAATAATCTCCGCACCAAGATGTTCAAATTTATTTTTAAGAGAAATATCTTTTGCGATTGATACTCCATCATTGGTAATTATTGGAGCACCATACCCTTTATCAAGCACCACATTGCGGCCTTTTGGACCAATCGTAATCTTGACCGCATCTGCCACAGTATCTACTCCACGCTTCAACGCTTTTCGTGCTTCTTCATTAAAAAGTATTTGTTTTGCCATAATTTTTTTAAGTATTCAAAGCTACGGCTCGCGTATAACTTTTTTGGAGACTTCGCAAGGCGGGTAGCCGAGACTTGAGGAAAATTTCAGCAGAAATTTATCCGTGCTCCAA
>CAXBQJ010000128.1:0-3578 GCA_963977775.1 uncultured bacterium | reverse complement strand
TTTCCATATTTATTAACTAATTCATTTAAAGTTATTCCAAAAGCAGTTTCAAAAATTCCACCTTGTTTAATATTTCCTGCTAATTGAAAAACTTGAGTTCCTTTTGATTTTTCTGTGCCAAGAGATTTATAAAAATTTGCTCCTTGAGCTAAAACCATTGGAACACTTGCCAAAGTTAAAACATTGTTAATAATTGTTGGTTTTCCAAATAAACCTTCGATAGCTGGCAAAGGTGGTTTTGCTCTAACAACTCCACGTTTTCCTTCCAAACTTTCTAACATGGCTGTTTCTTCACCACATACATAAGATCCAGCACCAACTCTTATTTCAATATTAAATTCTTTACCACTATTTAAAATATTATTTCCTAATAAATTATTTTTTATTGCAATCTCAATTGCTTTAGTCACAGTTTTAATCGCTGCTGGATATTCAGAACGAATATAAATAAATCCTTTACTTGCACCAGTTGCAATAGCTGCAATTGTCATACCTTCGATAAGAGTGAAAGGATCTCCTTCCATAAGCATTCGATCAGCAAATGTTCCTGAGTCTCCTTCATCGGCATTGCAGCAAACATATTTTTGATCACTTGTCGTGTTTAAAACTGTTTTCCATTTAATTCCGGCAGGAAAACCTGCACCACCTCTTCCTCTTAAACCAGATTCAGTAACTTCGTTGACAATTTCTACAGAAGCTAAATTTAAAGCCTTTTTTAAACCAACTAACCCACCATTATTTTCATAATCCTCTAAAGATAAAGGATCAATTTTTCCAACTCTTTGGAAAGTGATGCGGGTTTGATTTTTAAACCATTCAATTTCTTCCACTTCACCTAGAGAAAACTTTGTTTCTTTATTGTTCAAAAAATCTTGATCAAATAATTCTTTAACATTTTCTGGCAAAATTGGTCCAAAACCAAATCGTTTATTATTTATTTCAACTTCAACAAGAGGTTCAAGCCAAAGCATTCCTCTTGAACCATTTCTAACTAGATTAATCTCAATATTTCTTTTCTTTGCTTCTGATTGAATTTCATGAGCAACTTCATTTGCACCAACAGAACAAGCAGCATCATCAATGGGAACAAAAATTTTAATCATTTTATTTATCCCACCTTCGCAAGTTTTTGATTATTGTCTAAGAATTCATAAACATATTTAGCAAAAGATAAGGCACATGTCCAAGCAGGGGAGACTGCATTTAATACATGAGTGGAATGTTTATCGCCTTCTAAAACAAAATCCATTTCAAGTTTATTTTGTTCAATATCAAATAATTGAGCACGAATTCCACTTTTGCCCCTAACGTTAAAATCTTCAACTTTTATATCTGCTGCAAGAAGGGATGCTTGATTAATTAAATAATTTCTTGAATATTTTGGTAATTCTTGTTTTAAGAGCGCAAAAAAATCATGATGCGGAGAAAAAGCCATGCGGGGAAGATCTGTAGCAACTTGCAATAATTCTTGAGAACGAAAGTTTTTTAGCAAACGATAATTTTCTCGCCATAATGCAGGAATTGCTGTTGGCCCAACTTTTACCTTTCCTTCATCAGTAACTGTTAAATGAACACCTAGGAATGGATTTCTTGGATCTGGAATTGGATAAATATGTCGCTGTAATTTATTTGTTTGATTTGGGGCATACCAATAAAGACCTTTAAAAGGAAGCATTCGATATTTGTGACCAAAACCAAATTTATGGGCAACTTTATCTGCATAAAGTCCCGCACAATTAATTATGTGGTTAGCGGTAATTTTTTGATTTTGCAGTATTACTTCATTACTTTCTACTCTGACAAAACTTTCCTTTAACAAGATTTGGCCCCCTAAGGAAATAAGGGATTTTTCCATTGCCTTTATTACCTTTAAAGGACTAGCAGATCCAGTATTTGGTGACCATAAAGCTTTTTCAAATGTTTTCGCTCTTGGTTCAAGTTCTTTTAAAACCTTTTTATCAACAATTTCTATTTCTACCCCATTTTTAATTCCACGATCATAAAGATCTTTTAATCTTTCTTCTTCAAGTTCACTTTTTGTGACAACAACTTTTCCAACATTTTTAACTTCTACATTATTTTCTTTACAAAATTGTCTTAATAAAAAATTTCCATCTCGAGTAAGTTTTGCTTTTAAAGAATCTGGAGAATAATAAAAACCTGCATGTAAAACTCCACTGTTTCTTCCAGAAGCATGAAGTCCAACTTCCTTTTCCTTATCAACTACTATTACTTTTGCATTTTTTTGATTCAATAAAATTTCGCGAGCAATTGCTAAGCCAATTATTCCTGCACCGATAATTAAATAGTCACAAGTTTTTTCACTCATGAGTATTCTTTCTTCTTTTTCTCAACTTCTTTGATAACTTTTTCTCCCGTAGCTCTGCCAATTAGTTTTTCATCAACCATTGCAGCTGGTCCTAAAGCACAATTTCCTAAACAAAAAACTTGATTTAATTGAATTGAGGCATCAACAGATTGAGAATGCATTTTAGTATTTAAAGCTTGTGAAACATCTTTAACTAATTGTCTTGAACCAACAGATTGGCAAGCTTCTGCCACGCAAACTTTGACATCAATTAGTGCTGCAGGAGTAGTTCTAAAGTCTGAGTAATAGGTTAAAACACCATGAACTTCTGCGATTGAAACATTACAAACTTCGGCAATAACTTCCACAGCATCACGATCAACATAACCAAATTCGTTTTGTATTTTTTGTAAAGCGATTAATATTGGGCCTTCGACACGCGCAAATGGCTCAACGACTTTTCGGGCATTTTCTTTATTAAAGATTTGAAACTTGGTTGTTGAATTCCCCACAGAATAAAGAGTATTCCACCCTTAAATACTCTTTATTTATGCGTGAATTCGACCCCAAGGGGTGGGCTATACATATTTATTAGGCAAATATGTGTCTAAACTCGCGCGAAGGAAGAAAAACAAGGAGAAAACGTGTCCCACACACTAATTGCATCAGGCGCCAGCGACGTCGCTTTGAGCTCTGCAGGTCAAAACCTGGTCACAATCGTTGCAGTAATCGCGGTAGCGGCATTGCTAGTTGCAGGTTATTTAGTTAGAGAAGTGCTTGCTGCTTCTGAAGGTACAGACAGTATGAAAACTATTGCAGCAGCTGTGCAAGAAGGTGCATCCGCATATTTAAGTAGACAATTTAAAACTTTAAGTATTTTTGTGGTTTTAGTTTTCTTTGTTTTGTTTGCACTTCCTGCAAACTCAGGCAGTGAAAGATTAGGAAGATCAATTTTCTTTTTAGTGGGAGCACTTTTCTCCGCTCTTACTGGATATTTCGGAATGTGGCTTGCAGTAAGAGGAAACGTTCGCGTTGCTAATGCTGCAAGAGAAGGCAATGAAAAATTTGCAACCAGAATTGCTTTTAGAACTGGTGGAGTTGTTGGAATGACCACTATTGGTTTAGGTCTTTTGGGTGCATCAATTGTGGTTTTGGTTTATTCAGGTGAAGCACCAAGAGTTTTAGAAGGTTTTGGATTTGGCGCAGCGATGCTCGCGATGTTTATGCGCGTTGGTGGAGGAATCTTTACTAAAGCTGCAGATGTCGGTGC
>CAXBQJ010000127.1:0-3588 GCA_963977775.1 uncultured bacterium | reverse complement strand
ATTTAAACTTGTGTTTAATAACACAGAACTACCTGTAATTTTATAAAATTCTTGTAATAATTTCCCGAATACTGGATTTTCATCACCAACCGTCTGAACTCTACAAGTATTATCTATATGCGTAATACATTTTAAATTTTTATTTTTAACTTCACAGTAGTATAGCATATAAGGATTTTTAAATTCCATATCAAAGTGCTCATCTTTATGTTCAAACAATACTGAAGCACCAAATGGTCTAAAATTCTCTCGTTGTTTTATGTTATTAATAATTCTAATTGCCTTCATAGTTTTTAAATTCGATAAAAATAAAAACCTTAATCTAATTTTATTACTCTTTTTATTTACTTTTTTTGTTGGTTATTTCGCCTGGTGGTTTGGATCAACACCTCCTGACCTAGGAAGGCACCAATTTCCATTTGCAATATCGTTAAGAATTCTTTTCATAATTTCTCTACTTTTTATCTCAAATTATATATTTAGACTAGTTTTAAAGCTTCACTCAAAACCTTTCTTATAATTACTTCAATTTCATTAAATTGTGTTTGATTTGCAATTAAAGCTGGAGCTAATTGAATTACAGGATCTCCGCGATCATCTGTTCTGCAGTAGATTCCATTTTCAAAAAGAGCTTGAGAAATAAATCCCCTCAATATTTTTTCGGACTCTTCAGTACTAAAACTTTCTTTTGTTTCTTGATTTTTGACTAGCTCAATTCCGTAAAAAAATCCTTCTCCGCGGATATTTCCAACAATTGGAATGTCATAAAGTTTTTCTAGAGTTCTTCTAAATAATCCTTCATTATTTCTAACATGTTCATTAATTTTTTCATTTTCCATAATGTCCAAATTTTTCATAGCAACTGCAGCAGCTACTGGATGACCACCAAAAGTAGAACCATGAGCAAACATATTTGTGCCAGTTGAAAATGGTTCAAATAATTTTTCACTGGCAATCATGGCACCCATAGGGGCATATCCTGAAGTTAAACCTTTAGCACAAATTAAAATATCTGGTTGAATTCCAAATCGATTAACAGCAAAGGTTTCACCGATTCTTCCAAAAGCTGTAATTGTTTCATCAGCAACAAAAAGAATGTCGTATTTAGTACAAATTTCTCTCACTCGTTCTAAGTAACCTGGAGGAGGAGGAAAGCAACCACCTGAGTTTTGAACTGGCTCTAAAAATACTGCTGCTACAGAGTCAGGTCCTTCAAGAATTATTGTTTGCTCTATTTGATCAGCACACCATTTACCAAATTCTTTTTCATCATTTTTTAGATGTTCTGGTGCTCTGTAAAAATTAGTGTTGGGAACTTTATGGCCTCCTGGAACTAATGGCTCAAATGGAATTTTTGCAAAAGGAATACCTGTAATACTTAAAGCTCCTTGCGAAGTTCCGTGGTAGGAGAGATATCTACTAATAATCTTGTGTTTTGTTGGTTTACCGATCATTTTGTAATAGTTCTTAATTAACTTCCAAGCAGATTCAACAGCTTCACCACCACCTGAAGTAAAAAAAACTTTGTTTAAATCACCAGGTGCAAGTTTTGCCAAACGTTCTGCAAGTGATGCTGCCATTGGGTGGGCATAAGACCAGAGTGGAAAAAATGCTAATTTGTCAGATTGTTCTTTAGCAGCTTCACCTAATTCTTTTCTGCCATGACCAATTTGAACCGTGAAAAGACCGGATAGACCATCAATTATTTTTCTATTTTTGTCGTCATATACATAGCAACCTTCACCACGAACAATCATGGGAACTTCTTGAGTGGAGAAGTTTCCGTGGCGAGTGAAATACATCCAAAGATGATTCTTGGCTGCATTTTGTAAAGCGTGGGGAGCTCCGTTTAAAAGATCGGAACTTGGCAATTGGGCACCTCTAATGCGTTTTCTTAACTATTTATAACTCTAGATAGATGGACCTTTTAAAGACTTGTGACCTGAGGTCGTTTCCTCACAACTTAGGTACTTTTTGTCAAATTGTTACCAAAACCAGGGTTTTCAAAGAACTAGATATATAGATAGTGTTTTACTTATCCAACAAGCCAAAATTGTCTTAATAAGGAGAGCTTAGGCATGGCTGAAAAGCGTGTAGTAAAAAATTACATTAACGGTAAATCTCAAGAATCTGTTTCAGGACAATTTACTGATCTAATTAATCCAACAACTGGTGAAGTTTTTGGAATGGCAGCGTTATCTAATGAAAAAGATATTGATATGGCTTATCAAGCTGCAGCAAAAGCTTTTGAATCTTGGAAAAACACAACACCAAGTGAAAGATCAATGGCGCTTTGGAAAATTGCTGACATTTTAGAAAAAAATATTGAAGAAATTGTAGCTTTAGAATCTGAAAATACTGGCAAACCAATTGCAATCACAATGGCTGAAGAAGTTGGTCCGATGCTTGATCAAATTAGATATTTTGCAACTGCAGCAAGAAATTTAGAAGGAAAATCAGCTGGTGAATACATGAAGGGTCATACTTCAATGATTCGTCGTGAACCAATTGGAGTTATTGGACAAGTTACTCCTTGGAACTATCCGATGATGATGGCTGTTTGGAAATACGCTCCTGCAATTGCTGCAGGAAATACAACAGTTTTAAAACCAAGTGACACAACTCCAGTAACTGCGGTAAGAATGGCTGAATTAATTACAGATGCAGGAATTTTGCCACCTGGAGTTTTAAATGTTGTAACAGGTGATCGCGACACTGGAAAAGCAATGATTGAACACAAGATTCCACAAATGGTTGCAATAACTGGTTCGGTTAGAGCAGGTATGCAAGTTGCTCAAGCTGCATCTGCAGATTTAAAACGAGTTCATCTTGAACTTGGCGGCAAAGCACCCGTTGTTGTATTTGATGATGCAGATATTCAAGCTGCTGCAGAATGGATTGCAATTGCTGGATATTTCAACGCAGGTCAAGATTGCACAGCCGCAACTCGAGTAATTGCTCATCAAAAAGTTTATGCAGATTTCGTAGCTGCATTAGCAGAACAAGCTAAAAAAACTCAAACAAGTTTTGGTAAAGGTCCGCAGCATCCAGATTCTTTTGTTCCTCCAGTAAATAATGCAAATCAACTTGAAAGAGTAACCGGATTCTTAAATAGAGTTCCAAATCATGCGAAAGTTCAAGCTGGTGGCAAGAGACAAGGTGATAAAGGTTATTTCGTTGAACCAACAGTTGTTTCAGATTTGAAACAAGATGACGAAATGATTCAAAATGAAATATTTGGTCCAGTAATAACTGTACAAAAATTTGCTGATGAAGCAGAAGCCTTGAAAATGGCAAATGGTGTTCCGTATGGCTTGGCATCAAGTGTTTGGACTAAAGATGTTGCAAGATCTATGCGCATGGCAAAAGGACTAGATTTTGGAGCAGTTTGGGTAAACACTCATATCCCAATGGTTTCAGAAATGCCTCACGGTGGTTTTAAGCATTCAGGTTATGGAAAAGATTTATCAATGTATGGATTTGAAGATTACACAAGAATTAAGCACGTAATGTTCAAAATAGATAACTAGTTCTGCCAAAATAAGGATATTCAGAAAGGAACAAATGAGTAAAGAAGATTTGCCTAAA
>CAXBQJ010000126.1:0-3605 GCA_963977775.1 uncultured bacterium | reverse complement strand
TATCTTTATTCACAACACCAAGCCGCAGATTCTCGCCGCACCTTTGCATCTTTCGATCAACCAGATTTAAAGGCTACATATGAATTCACTGTGCTCGCGCCATCAAAGTGGGAAGTGATTTCAAATAGCCCAGTCATCGGACGGAAAAATATCGCCGAAGGAAAAGACCTTTGGACCTACAAGAAGACGCAGCGCTTCTCCACATATTTGACCTGCTTCGTAGCCGGTCCTTATCACTATGTCACCGACGAATATAAGGGTGAAAAGACGATTCCGCTCGGAATTTACTGCCGCAAATCTTTGGCTCCGTTTTTGGACCAGGAAGAGTTCTTCTTGATTACCAAACAAGGTTTTGCTTGGTTTGAAGATAAATTCAAAACCGGTTATCCATTCCCCAAATATGACCAAATTTTTGTTCCAGAATTTAATGCTGGTGCAATGGAAAATGTTGGCTGTGTAACTTTTCGAGATGAATACATTTTTAGATCAAGAACAACTAGAACTGCTTATGAGTCAAGAGCAAACACAATTTTGCACGAATTAGCACACATGTGGTTTGGTGATTTAGTAACTATGAAATGGTGGAACGATTTATGGTTAAACGAATCATTTGCTGAGTGGGCTGCCCATTGGGCAAGCACTGGTGCTACTCAATACAGCGAAGCATGGACACTCTTTCATGTTCAAAGAAAAGCATGGGCATACAGACAAGATCAATTACCTTCCACGCATCCAATTGCTGCAAACATGCCTGATCTTGATTCTGTTTATGAAAATTTTGATGGAATTACATATGCAAAAGGAGCTTCAGCTTTACGACAACTTGTTGCATGGGTTGGTGAAGATAATTTCCTAAAAGGATTGAAAGCATATTTTGATAAACATGCTTGGAAAAACACTGAGTTACAAGATTTATTAACTGAGTTAACAATTTCATCAGGCAGAAATCTAGATCAATGGTCAAAATTATGGCTTGAATCTTCAGGGGCAACTTTACTTAGACCAGTAATTGAACTTGATGATGAAAATAAAATAACAAAAGCATTAATTAAACAAGAACCACCAAGTTCTCCTCCAGGTTTACCAAAAGTTTTAAGACCTCATCGACTTGCGATAGGCATTTATGAGAAACAAAATAACAAATTAATTAGAACCAAAAGATTAGAAGTCGATGTTGATAATGAAGAAACCATAATTAATGAATTAGTTGGGTTAAAAAGACCAGACTTAATATTAATAAATGACGATGATTTAACTTATGCAAAAATAAGATTAGATAAACATTCTTTAAACACCGCGACAAAAGATATCGCTTCAATCGAATCATCTCTTTCTCGAGCATTAATTTGGGGTGCAGTGTGGGATATGGTACGAGATGCTGAAGTTTCTACTGGCAAATATCTTGAATTAGTTTTGGCTGGAGTTGAAAAAGAAACAGATATCGGTTTAGTTCAGCAAGTTTTAATGCAATGCAGAACTGCAATTGATGTATATTCAGACCGAAAAAATAGGGAAAAATATAATA
The DNA here is from genome assembly GCA_963977775.1 of uncultured bacterium. GTDB lineage: Bacteria > Actinomycetota > Actinomycetes > S36-B12 > UBA5976 > ATZT02. Next base: position 2,080 of record CAXBQJ010000126.1, on the reverse strand, counting down.
TAAAATTAGCGCAAGGTTTAGAAAAATTATTAATTAATGCTGAATCTGGATCCGACAGACAATTAGCTTTAATTAGATCTTTTAGCGCTGTTGCAACAACAAGTGAACAATTAGAAAAAATTGCCAATATTTTAGATGGAAAAGAAGTGCTAACTGGTCTAAAAGTCGACACTGATCTTCGATGGGCCCTGCTGAGACGGCTTGTTGTCACAGGTAAACGTGGAGAAAAAGAAATTGAAAATGAATTAAAAAATGACGACACTGTTATGGGCAGGGAACATGCAGCTGGAGCAAAAGCTGCCATTCCAACTATTGAGAGTAAAAAAAATAATTGGGAACTAGTTACTACGGATGAAAAATTGACTAATTCAGAAATTCACTCAATTTTAGGTGGTCTCTCCTACATGGATCATGCTGAAATAATGAAAAATTTTGTTGACACATATTTTGATTCAGTGGCAAAACTTTGGAATTCTAGAACTCATGAAGTAGGCCAGTCCTTAGTTACAGGATTATTCCCAAGTACAAATATTTCAAATGAAGTCATAAGAAAATGTGATGAATTTTTAGATAAAAATAAAGAATTAGCAGTTGGAGCAAGAAGAATTATCATCGAACAAAGAGATTCACTTGCTCGAGCATTAAAAGCTCAAAATGCAGACTTAAATAATTAAAATTCTGTTAAAGATTTAGGTCTATAAGCATGGGCTCCCAATACTGCAAATCCTTGATTTATCCCACCCACAAAATCACTGATTGTAAAAGCATTTGCCATCGAAACAGCTGCTAATCTGCAAGCTTGATCATCCACTGTTGTTGATGCATAACTTCCGGTAACTATTTCAATTGCATGATTCTGTAAATCAACACAAACTAGAACCGTGTATGAATTATTTTCAAGTAAAGAATGCAGTTTAATTGCATCTTTTCTTCCCTCATCAAGTTCACCGACAAAAAGACTAAAGTTTAAATCACTAGATGCTTCAGCAGAAGCAATTGCTTTTGCAATTTGGTTTTGTTCATCTTGTGTAAAAAAATCACCACTTGGCACTTACTCCACCTACTTTCGGTGTTAAATTTCCCAAATTTTCTTCTAAGTTTTCTAATTCGAGGTGGTGTGCTTCATTTCCTGGCCCGTTAATCCACCATTTTTCATGATGAGAGACAAATCCAGATTCTAATTTAGCTTTTCTAGTCCATTGTGGAGCAAGAATCGCTAAACAAATAATTGCCACAATTAAAGAAGGAATACCTATAAATATTGCAATAGAAGTAAAACCCGAAATTGGATTTCCTGGCTCGTCACCATCATCTCTATAAACTGCTAGCGCAGGTTGGATGAAAGTTAAACTTTGGATTGCAATTAATGAAATGATTTTTATAAATCTACTCATAATCTTTATTTTACTGGTTTGTCTAAATCACTTTATAGGACCTATCCAGGTAACCTTAAGACATGATTAAAAATGAAAATTCTATTCTAGATTCAATTTCAGGCTATTTATCAAGTATCCCGATACAGGTAATTTTAATAATTGTAATTGCTTTAGTTTTAAACACTATAGTAAGAATTGCCATATCAAGATTTGTTAAAAGTGCAATTAAAAGAGCAAACGATAAAGCTCCTCAATATAAAAAAATTGCAGATAACACAACTGAACTTTCTGCAATGGTTATGCAACAAAGAACTGTTCAAAGAGTTAAAGCAATTGGCCAACTTTTTAGCAGTGCTGCAACATTAATAATTTGGACTGTTGCAATTACAAGTGCTTTGAGTATTTTAGGAATTAATGTTGCACCTTTACTTGCAAGTGCTGGAGTTGCAGGAGTTGCTCTTGGATTTGGTGCACAAACTTTAATTAAAGATTTTTTAGCTGGAATATTTATTATTTTAGAAGATCAATATGGAGTTGGAGATGTTGTTGATTTAGGACCAGCTATTGGCACAGTTGAAGAAGTAGATTTAAGAGTGACTCGATTAAGAGATATGAGCGGTGTTGTTTGGTATGTCAGAAATGGCGAAATCTTAAGAGTTGCAAATAGAAGTCAAGGTTGGACAGTTGCAACTGTTGATGTGCCA